>CAYNTB010000046.1:0-3576 GCA_964399905.1 uncultured Bacteroidales bacterium
CAATATATTTAAAATTATATTCATTTTTCTAAATATATTTTTTAATAGGGTATTCGCTTTGCAGATCGTCCTATTGTTGGAAAAATGCAATTAGAGATTAGCCGTTTAAGAAACTTTAAGAAAATGAAATTTTCATTTTTTTTTAGTTTTTATATATTTGCAGGCTAATCTTAATTTAATCACTGAAAAACGACCAAATTATGAACAAAGTTAAACTTATTCTTAGCGTAGCCTTTTTAAGCCTGACGTCTTTGATGTTTGCACAAAGCATGAATGAAGCCGGAGAAGCTTTTAATAAAGCAATAGCGGCTGTAAAAGCAAATGATTATGCCTCTGCTATTAAAGCATATAACGATTGTATTAGCATTTGTAAAAAATTAGGGGAAGAAGGCGAAGAATTACAGATAAAAGCAGAATCTCAAATTCCTGACGCACACTTTAAAATGGGTATCGAATTATATAAAACCAAAAAATTTGATGATGCCATTAAGAGTTTTCAAAAATCCAGCGAAACAGCACTTACCATAAACGATGCAGCCACCTCTGCCACTGCCAAAAATTATATTGCCAGGGTTTTTGTGAGTAAAGGTTCAGGTCAATATAAGGCGAACGACATGACTGGCGCACTTGCTTCATTTAATAAAGCCATCGAAGCCGATAAAACTTATTTTAAAGCATTTTACAATAAGGCACTTGTTTATAATAAACAGGATAATCTGGCCGAATTCAAAAAAGCAATGGATAAAGCAGCAAAAACAACAGTTTTCAGAACTTACAGGGCCGAAGCTGGTAAATCATTACAAGCTGGTAATTTCAAACAGGCGATCGAAAATGTTGATGTTGCCTTAAAATATGACGCTGGTGATGCACAGACTTTCTATTTTGCGACCATTGCATATAATGGATTATCTAATTGGCAAAAAGCAATTGAAACGGGAAATAAAGCCCTTTCGTTGGAACAAAAAAATAAATCAAACATTTATTTTGAATTAGGAAAAGCCTACGAAGGAGTTGGAAATAGTGGCGAGGCATGTAAAGCCTATAAAGGAGTAACTGATGGCCCAAACAAAGCCGCTGCTCAACATAAAGTAACCCAGGAATTAAAATGTGGTTAAATTAGTGAGATTGTAACTTTAGGGACAATAATGAACTGAAATACAAAGTCGAACTCCTGTTTGCCTTGCCAGGCGATGATTCCGACATAATGTAATCAGGATCCGGAAAGTTTTATTATCAGTCCTTTTGGAAACATAAATAATACAATGATAACGACCCCGACCGCTTGCGGCGGGGTCGTTCATTTTTTTATACCGAAAATTTAGATGGAGGAAAATGTTTCCTCTTTTTTATGAGGTTTTTGTCGAAATTATTTAGAAGTTTGAACATTATCAGCCATAAATTTAATAGATTTACAGCAACGAAAAATAAAATCAAAGCCGGAAAATGGAAAAACTTCAGCCAAAAGAGCGCGTAATTATTATTATCATTAGCATTATAATAACGGCAATTTTATCATTGGTTGTTTTATAAAAGATCCAATTCAACGATTGCTCAGATTTTTTTATATTTGACCTATTCAAAACTAAACTATGTCCCAGGCAAATTCTAAAAAACGTAAATATAACATCCTTGTTGCTGAAGACAATTTAATAAATCAGAAAGTGGCCATGATGAACCTGAAGCAACTTGGCCATGAGGTGGAAATTGCCGTTAACGGTCGAATGGCCGTTGAAATGTACAAAAGCGGGGATTATGATTTGATATTGATGGATCTGCAAATGCCCGTATTGGATGGAATAAATGCCACCATCGAAATTCGTAAAATTGAAAAAGAAAACAATGTAAGCAATCCCATTCAAATTATTGCCATAACTGCCAATGCATTAGCCGAAGACAGAAAGCGTTGTTTTGAAGCCGGCATGGATCATTTTCTTACCAAACCATTCAGGGCCGAGGAACTTATGAAAGTACTTAAATAATGTTTCGGGTACAATCGTATTATTAATATCTATTTCTTTAAATACAATTCTTTTCTTTATTTCATATATTTGTACTGAATTAAAATTACAAACATGAATTTACTCGTACTTTTGGGCATGGTTGGCCCTTGGCAGGTAATCGTTATTTTAGCGATTGTTCTATTACTTTTTGGCGGCAAAAAAATTCCGGAACTGATGAAAGGACTTGGCAGAGGGGTCAGGGAATTTAAAGAAGGAATTAACCCTGACGAGGATAAAGAAAAAGAAAAAGAAAAAAAGAAAGAATAGACCTGCATAAAAACGATAAGATTAACAAAAGCTGTCGGCCTGCTGTTCTATCAGGCTGTGTTGGTAATATTCAGATTCATGTAAACACGGCATGAACCTTTTATAAAAAATAGGGTAATCTGATTGAAACAAATCTTACCATTGGATATTTGATAATTTTTCTTGAATAGCTTTGTCTAAAAAGTGTTACGATTAAGTTCTATTGTAAAATATAAAGGCAATTTAAATTTTAATTTTTTTGCATGATTTTTGCTTAAATCCAATAGACTGAATATTTTATGAAGCAGACACCTTACATTCCCATTCGCATCATTGCTATTATAGGTATCCTATTATTATCTATCCCTGTTTTTACACAGGAGGCTGATACTGTAAAGAAAGAAAAATCCGAATCAGAACTCATTCAGGATTCTCCAATACTTGTTATGCTCGACAGCCTCGTAAAAGTTAAATATTTCTCGGAGCAATTTTTAACGGATGATTCGGTTGAACTTAATGTTTATCATTTTCCGCCGGATAGTATACCCGTTTATACCGACTCTGTATATCAGGCACGAATTGAGTTTTTAAATTCTCAAACGCCCATAGAGCTCACCTATAATAATACGGTAAAAAATTATATTCAGCTTTATGGGGAGCGAAAAAGAGATTTAACCCAGCGTTTACTTGGCTTATCCAAAGTATATTTTCCTTTGTTTGAAGAACAGCTTGACCGAATCAATATTCCGCTTGAATTAAAATATTTGGCCATCGTTGAATCTGCGCTTATACCCAATGCAGGTTCCAGGGTTGGGGCCAAAGGCTTATGGCAGTTTATGTATGGTACCGGAAAAGTTTACGGATTGGGCGTTACCTCCTATGTGGATGACCGGTTTGATCCCATAAAATCAACCATAGCCGCATGTACCCATTTAAAAGACTTATATGATATCTATGGCGACTGGTCGCTGGCCATGGCTGCCTATAATTCGGGGGCCGGAAATGTAAACCGTGCCATTCGCAGGGCGGGCGGCATAAAAAATTATTGGGCAGTATGGCCCTTTCTTCCTAAAGAAACCAGGGGCTATGTTCCTGCATTTATTGCCGTTAACTATATTATGAATTTTTCGGCAGAGCACGGAATGGATGGTATCGAGGTTCCAATGCTGCTCGCCGCCCAGGTCGGCCTGCCGGTCGATCCGAAAAAGAGCAAGGCGAACTCTTACTACCAGTTCTCTGTCGCGCGGGTTGACGACGACCATCGGATTACACCGACGGCCATCGTTTCTCTCATGGCGGGGCAGTCGTACTTCAGTCAGACGCCGCCTGT
>CAYNTB010000046.1:3586-6322 GCA_964399905.1 uncultured Bacteroidales bacterium
GTCGATCCCGGGATTTTATATCAGGGCATTGATACCGTAACGGTAAATGATGTTTTGTCTTTTGATCAGATTTCAGAATTCCTGAATGTATCAATGGATGATATTTTATTTCTAAATCCGCAATACAAATTGGGAGTGATCCCTGCAACCAATGGAGATAAATTTGTCCTGCGTTTACCTAAAGAATATATTGCTGCTTATTTGAATAACGAAGACTCACTCTATCATTTCAAATCTGAAAAAGGAATTGAACGGGATAAATTATTGGCTCAAATTCAAATGGCCAAGGACCGGAATATACATGTGGTTCGAAGCGGCGAAAACCTGGGCTATATTGCCAAACAATACCGTGTGTACGTTAATCAATTAAAACAATGGAATAATTTAAGGGGAAATACAATTTATCCGGGGCAAAAACTGATAGTTTATGGTGATGCCTCAACCTCAGCCAGTTCAAAACAAACGATTGTTCGATCGAATGAAGAATCGATTCATTATGTGCGCTCAGGAGAAAATTTAGGGCTGATTGCAAAAAAATATAAATGCAGTATTACCGATTTAAAAGAGTGGAACAATTTAAGCGGCTCGGTTATACACCCAAATCAAAAACTGATTGTTTATAAACCAAAGGGAGATTCTGAAGTCGTAGCCAGTGCTTCCGGAAAATTTTTATATCACACCATCAAAAGCGGAGATACATTATGGGATATTGCAAGAATGTATGATGGCGTTACGGTTGACCAAATTAAAACCCTCAACAATATTAGTAATACCAGGCGTTTGGAGCCCGGTAAAAAACTAAAAATTGCTGTTGTTGGTTAATACATAAATTAGGTTAAAAAAAAATATCATGAAAAAATTATTATTCATCGCTTTTATTTTAAGTGCCTGGATGTTCCAATCTTGTGAAACCAGTACAAGCGGAATTCCGCACTCTACAGGTAAAACCCTTGAAATTATCGTGGTTACAAATAACAAGGCACAGTGGAACGGAAGTATCGGTGAGGCCATCAGAAATACTTTCGGAGCGGAACAATTAGGTCTTCCGCAATCGGAACCACTTTTTTCAATGGTAAATCTTCCGGAGGAGGCATTTATTAAAATGTACCAGTCAAACCGCGATATTTTCATTGTGGATATCAGTAACAGTATTGAAAAAGCACAAATTGAAAATGAAAAAGATTTCTGGGCCAGCCCCCAAAGGGTTATAAAAATTTCGGCTCCCGATACTGAATCTTTCTTTGAAATATTTGACCAAAATAAAGATGCGATCATTGAATATTTTTATGAGGTTGAAAGAGAAAGAATGATAAAAGCCTTTAAAACAGCCGAAAACATTAAAGTTAAAAATGCATTGATCGAAAAATTTAATTTAAGCCTGGTTTTGCCTACCGCATATAAAATTTCCAAACAAGAGGATAATTTTATGTGGATCAGAAAAGAAACGCTGGAAGAAAGTCAGGGCTTACTTATTTACTCCTATCCATATACGGATACCAGTGCTTTTGAAAAAAATAACATTGTAAGTGTACGAAATCAGTTTACCCAACGTTATATTCCGGGACCCTCAGATGGGTCATATATGAAGGTGGCTGATGAATTTATCGAACCCGTCACAAAAGAATTAGATTTTAACGGGAAATTTGCAGTTGAAACCAGGGGCTTGTGGGAAACAGCAGGTGATTTTATGGGCGGGCCCTTTTTGAGTTATACTTTAATCGACGAAGTAAACAATCGGGTAATAACACTCGATTCTTATGTATATGCACCAAGCCAGAATAAGCGGGATTTGTTAAAACAATTGGAAGCCATTTTATACTCTTTCAAATTTGAAGAAAATTAATCCTGCACTTTGCAGAGGGAATTTCCCTGTTGGTATAGTATTGTTGTAAATTTTCTGCCAATCACTATATTTGACTAACATTTGTTGTTAATATTACTTAATAATATTGACCTGATGGTAATTTATAACTAGTGAAGTTATGTTTCGTATTTTGATTCGGCAAGGTTCCTTATTAAATCCTTTTATACAGGCTTTACCATTCGCCTTGTTAATCATTTTTCTGATACCCGATATCTTTAATAAATACGAAACCAATGTTGAGCGAAGTTATTATTCATCCGAAAAACATATCGAAAAATTTATTGAGTTTGATGCCAATGAATATGGAGAATTGGCAATTCTGGATAATGTAAATAATATTGTTGCTCCAGTTCCCCTGCTTGCACCTTTGCCAACGGCATATATTTACAACCATAACAACGAACCAAGCTTTGTCATTGTTCTTCACCATCCATGGGTCGATAAAAATAATTTGTTTACAGCCGATGTTAATCATAATGGTAAAGATGAAATATATGTTTTTACCAAATTCCAGGATTCTCTTTTCATTGAAAGCTTTGAACATTATTCAACCGATTCTGTGATTTCCCGTTCAAGAATTATTGAAGTCGCCGATCACAAAAACGGCTTTCGTGATGTCAGGATTCAACATATAGGATGTAGCGATTTAAACAATAATGGTTCAGACGAATTTATTTTTACGGTCAGGAATGAGGGTGTAAACCAGCCCGGAAGGGTTTTTGCCTGGGATATTTCAAAAGACACTTTGCTCAAATCACCGATTTTCGGTATTTCGATGGATACTGAGCAACATTATTTATGTGATGTGGATGATGATGGATTGGCTGAAATTGTTTTTAAACTTGCGGAAATAACCAATACTGAAGGTAACA
>CAYNTB010000046.1:6332-9252 GCA_964399905.1 uncultured Bacteroidales bacterium
GCACCACATCAAATATGAGTCTTTACGGTCAAACCCCAAATTTACCTTATCCCGACACTTCGAGTTATGTTCTTGTTCTTGATCATGATTTAAAATTTTTATTTGAGCCCGTTCCGGTCAGGAGCAAGCACTTATCGGCTGTTCCAATTCAAACAAAGCAGGGGGTTTTGATCTATACCTTATCTACCCATTCAGATAACGGAAATCAACAACAGGAAATTCGTGTATATAATTTGGATGGGCAATTCTTAAGAAGCAAATTGGTTTCGAATAGAATTGCTTTTGAGAATGATTGGATTTTTACCGCGAACAATGGGATAGATGATAAATTTTATTTAGCCCACACCAGGGGCATGATCGAAATGTATGACTCAGATCTGGGTCTTCAGGATAACTGGGAAATAAAAGAATTTTATGGGCGTCCGCTAAAACCAATGGATTTGGATAATGATGGTGAGAATGAATTTATTTTTCGTACATATGTTAAAGGTATTCATTCCAATAGTTTCATAATCATCCAAAGTGATCTGACAAATCCTGTAAATATTAATTTGGGTGGTGCCATTAATGACGTTTCCGGACTTCGTATATCTAACAAGGGAAATAATGGTTCATTTATCATACAGTTAAACGATAAAGACGTATATATTTGTTCATATCAGATGAATCCAACCTATAAGTTTAAATATTTCATCTGGATACTTATTTATGGATTGTTTGTTGTTTTCATTGCATTGATCCAGTGGGCTCAGCGAATTAAAACACAACATCGGATTGATACTGAAAAAGAACTGGCCAAATACCAACTTATTGCCATTAAAAATCAGATTGACCCGCACTTTACCTTAAATACACTAAATACAATAAGTGCACTATATGGAAAAGGTGAAAACCAGGAAGCCTATAAGTACATGACAAAATTATCGCGATTAATGCTCCAGGTTTTAAATAATTCAGATCAAATCAGTTCAACATTGAAAACAGAAATGGAAATGTTGAAAAGTTACATTGAACTCCAAATGATACGTTTCAGGGATGTATTTACATATTCAATGAACTGGGATGAAGAAAAATTAAGCGATCGGGAAGTACCGCGTATGTTGATCCATCTTTTTGTTGAAAATGCAATTAAGCATGGGTTGAGATTGAAAAAAGAAAATGGTGTCCTTAAAATTGATATTCAGGAAAAGGGGAAATATTTATATATTTTTATTGAGGATAATGGAGTGGGCCGAAAAGCGGCATCATTAGATAAATCATTAAGTAGCGGCAAGGGTCTCGAAATTTCTGATAAAATTTGTGAGATGTATTACCGTTTAAAAAATGTACGGGTAAGTTATTCAATCGAAGATTTAATGGATATCAAAACTGCTCTGGGTACGAAAGTTATAATAACGGTGCACCCGAAATTATTCAAGCTTTAAGGAGCATTGCATTTAAAGAAATTTTAATTTTACACTTGTATAAAAAATTAAGCAATGGAAGAATTTAACAAATTACGAACCATCGTTATTGATGACGAACCTGCCTCGCTCGAGCGTATGGAATATGTCCTCTCTATGTTCAGCGAAATAGAGGTGATTCATTATATAATGGATTCTTCAAAAGCCGCTCAGCTTATTATCGACGAACGTCCCGACCTCGTATTTATTGATGTGGAAATGCCTGTAAAAAACGGGTTCAATGTTATAAGCGAAGTTCACGATGTTGGATTTTACCCTGGGATCATTTTTATAACAGCTTACGATCAATATGCCATTAAGGCCATTAAACAAGAAGCACTTGATTATTTATTGAAACCCATTGATATTGAAGAATTGAAAGTGGCCATCGATCACTATAAAACCAGGCATTCATATATTAAATCAATAATGCTGAACGACAGCCCTATTTGTGCAAATTTAAGCGATCGTGAAAAAGAAGTCTTAATATTAGCCATGAAAGGCCACACGAGTCGTGAAATTGCCAACCAGTTATTTATTAGTAAGGCAACCATTGATTCTCACCGGCAGAATATTTTATTAAAAACAGATTCGAAGAATTTTTCAGAATTAAGTTATAAAATTATTGGAATCGACTTTAAAAAGTAACAGTTTGGTATGGCGTGTTGTGAATTTTTAACAAGAATCATTATATATAGGGGTTATGTTTACTGATAAATAATGTTTGGTATCTGTCAGAACCTTCTTAATTTTCCGATCATTCTAAGCAAAACAAGCATTTGCATGGTTTTATTCTAAATCAGGTAATTAACAATTATAATATGAACGATAATTTTTCGTATTATTGATGTTGTATTTATATTTAAAAGATTAATTAAACAAGTATTCACTAAAAATTATTGCCTATGGAAAAAGCACTCAAACATTCAATTGGTCGAAGTTCTCAATTGAATGTTTATTGAGAACCCTTTTATTTAAACGATTAACTATGAACCTTTTAATTATTAAAAATTTATATTTATGAAACGAATTACGATAATTGTATTATTTCTGTTCCTGGGTATGCATTTCGCATTTGCTCAGGGAAGGACTGTTACTGGAAAAATTACAAGTGTAGACGAACCTGCGGGAATTCCTGGTGTTACTATTTTAGTAAAGGGAACAACCATTGGTACGGTTACTAATCTTGATGGTGGGTTCACAATCAATGTGCCTGCCGGTAAGGATGTATTGGTAATATCTTTTGTTGGTTATAAACAACAAGAGTTAGCGATCGGCGGACAATCAGTTGTTAACGTAGTAATGGAGCCTGATATTTATGCGCTCGACGAAGTCGTTGTTACTGGTTATGCTGCACACCGAAAAAGCGAGGTCACCGGTTCATCTGTTCAGTTAGCTGGAGATCAATTGGCCGATTTACCTGTTGTTAGTGTCGACCAGGCATTACAAGGTAGGGTTGCCGGTGTTGAAGTAAGTTC
>CAYNTB010000046.1:9262-10203 GCA_964399905.1 uncultured Bacteroidales bacterium
ATTACGTCGCCTATCGTCAACGAAATTGCTTTAGGCTTTCTATTTATAACCTTAGGTCCAAAAATTGCCTTGATATACGCATTTGCAGGCGTAATTATTGGTATCATTGCAGGTCTGGTCATAGAAAAACTACATCTGGTACACCTGGTTGTGTTCAAGACATTCGTATCCGTGGTAGAAGTTCTATTACTGCTGGTAACGAACCTTTGTACGTAATTGACGGAGTTCCTATTGTTAGCGACAATACTTCTGCTACCTCTTCAGGTTCTTCTTTCTCAACACTTGCTGCATTAAACAGCAACAATATTGAAAGTATTACCGTATTAAAAGACGCTTCCGCAACTGCAGCTTATGGTGCTCGTGGAGCAAACGGTGTTATTGTTATTACCACCAAAGGTGGACAAGCAGGTAAAGCTTCTATTAATTTTTCTGCATCTTATGGTTTCTCCAACGATGCTGTTGAAGGTCCTGGTGTTCTTACCGGAGCTGACAGAGAAATGCTGTTTTATGAAGCATTAATTAATACATACGGAGCAAATTACAATCTCGTTACACAGGCAGATGCAAAAGCATTTTATGAAGCTCATCCAAGTTCATTCGGTAATGATTATGTACTATGGAATGCAGCTGGAAGACCTGAAACTGACTGGGCAGATTTGATCACCAATAAAAATGCACCCATGAAAGATATCAATGTAAGTGCAAGTGGTGGCGAAGAAGGATATAGTTATTATACCTCTATTGGTTATTTTGGCCAGGAAGCTACTGTTATTGGATCAGATTTCGAAAGATTCTCAGGAACTCTGAACCTTGACGTTAATCTTTCTTCAAGCCTAAAATTAAGTACAAAAAATAGCGCATCCCATTCATACCAGGATGGTTTGCTTGAAACCAGTGCTTATTTCTCTTCTCCGCGTGCATCTAAATATTTTATGCCTTCA
>CAYNTB010000047.1:0-5523 GCA_964399905.1 uncultured Bacteroidales bacterium
CATATTGTTATAATATGAATATTTGGTACTGTCAGTATGATCTTCATTGTAATAATACCCATAGTAGCCCCAGCCGTCTTTACTGAAATCGGGGGTATAGCTAAAGCCTACCGAAGGTGTTACCACATGGCGGATGGCACGTAAAGCACTTCCCTGTTTAAAATCAACCTGGCCATAAATTTTTGTTTGCAGATTGGCAGAAAAACCAAAATCGAATACATTGTAAAATCCCGAAACCGTATCTTTTTGGATGTAGGAATTTGTTTCTCCATCCTCTAATTGCTCAGTGATCCGATTCTGCTCAACCCGGCTAAAATAGGTCCGGTTTGTAAACTGGGCCGTGGTATTTAAATTAAAAACCTTTAAAACTTTTAAGTTACTGCTGATGGGTACCGAATGCTTAATCCCGTTTTTTATTTGCGAAAACATTTCAGGTTTAAAAAGAAGGGAATCGGCTATATTTACGGTGTTTCTGGCATTCATGGTATAATTCATGCTGATATTGTCGTACCATTTGAACTGTCCGGCCTTTCCCTTTTTCCTAAATGGATAAAACTGGTTAACCCCAAAACTTACTTCAGGCAGGGTCATGGTTACCATCTTTGTTTTTGTATTTTGACTATGACTTGCATTGGCTGTCAGTCTGTATTTCCCTGCAATATTTGTTTGATAAGAAACACTTGACTGAAAAGTGCTTGATAAAAAGTCATTTGTCGTGGTAGGGTTATAAGTGTTGAATTTACTGCTCACAATATTAACATTCGCAGTAAATTGCCCATTGGGCCTGGCTTTTGGATCCTGGCTGTGCGACCATCTGATGGAGAAGTCTTTGCTTATATCTTCATTGTCGTCACCAGTTTTATTGATGGCGTAACCTAAATCAAGAGATCCCTTGTATTTGTATTTTTTTATATAATTTACCACCGGGTTCAGTGCCCAGCTTCCACGTGAATAAATATCACCGGTAATTTTAAAATCCAGATATTCGTTTATGGCCCAGTAATAACCGCCGTTTTCAAGAAAAAAACCACGGTTGGCCGATTCTCCATAGGTTGGGATCAGGATGCCCGAACGTTGGCCCGTTTTATTGGGAAAAACTCCAAAAGGAACAGCCAGGGGAGTTGATACACCCTCAATTACCAAATAGGCCGGACCGGTTATTATTTTTTTGCCGGGAATAACTTTTGCTTTATTAAAACGGAATTCGAAATGGGGATGATCCTCATTACTGCAGGTGGTAAATGCTCCGTGGCTCACATTTATTTCGTCATTATCCAGTTTTAAAATTTCCGTGCCATGCATAAATGTTTCTCCTTCTTCGGTAAAAACATCCTTGATATACCCTTTCTTTGTCCGGTAATTGTACTTAATGTATTTTTGTTTATACGACTTTTCATCTTCGGTGTAAATAGGGTTTCCGATCAGATTACCGGTTGAATCCAATACCCCTTCCGAGGTGATTTCTTCCGTATTAAAATCAATTTGGATGAAGGCACCTTCTAAATTTGTTTTTCCATATTTAATCTTAGATTCGCCGTACATATACACCTTGGAGGATTTCATGTCGAAGCGGATGGAATCTATCGACTGGTATTCAACATTATCGTCAAGCCCCATATTTGAGGTACGAGCAATAATGGTGTCTGCAATATCATTGATTGTTTGCACAAGGGTACTATCTAAGATCCTGCGGGGTATGGTGTCCTGGGCATGGGCCGAACCCCCGATCAATAGCATTCCAACTAAAACGAATTTGACTTTTCGAGAAAAGCCTGTTAATAATTTGACAAACAATTTATAAATAATGATAATGTTTAAATATTATTTTTGTTTGAATCATGCAAGCTTGAAACAAAAACTATGCAAATGTAGTTATCAAAACTATTAAATAAAACCTTATTGATGAAACCTCAATAATTAATTAATCATTAAATAAAGTTAAAACAGTTAAAATTGGATTGCCCAGGCATTAAAGCGAATTCGATTTAGCAGGCATGTAAGTTGGGAAAATTTGTATAAGTACATGAAGAAGAAAGCATTCATATTAATAGTTGGTTGTATATTCCTGAATCTGGGCAATCCGTTAAGTGCCCAGACAAACGGATTGATAAAAACGGTAGTCATTGATGCCGGTCATGGCGGAAGGGATCCAGGGGCCCTTGGCAAGAACTCTCGCGAAAAAGACATTAATTTATCAATTGCTTTAAAACTGGGGAAATATATAGAAGATAATTTGCCGGATGTGCGTGTAATATATACCCGTAAAACAGATGTGCTGATCCCTTTGCATCAGCGGGCAAAGATTGCCAATGACAATGAAGCCGATTTTTTTATCTCCATTCATTGTAACTCAAATACATCCTCTAAAATTTACGGTGCCGAAACTTATGTGATGGGATTGCATAAAAGTCAGGATAACCTGGAAGTGGCCAAACTGGAAAATGCGTCCATTCTGAAGGAGGAAAATTATTCGGATTATTATGAGGGGTTCAATCCAAATTCAGCAGAAGCCTACATTATTTTCAGTTTGTACCAAAATGCTTTTCTGGATCACAGCCTTGATCTGGCTTCCAAAGTTCAAAAACAGTTTAAAGAACGTGTTGGCATCCGCGACCGGGGTGTTTTACAAGCCGGGTTTTTGGTGCTCTACCGTGCAACCATGCCGGGTATCCTGGTTGAAACCGGCTATCTTAGCAATGTAAATGATGAACGTTTTTTACTTTCGAATGATGGTCAAACCTATATTGCATCTGCTATTTACAGAGCTTTTAAAGAATATAAAACAGAACAGGAAGTTCAAGTTGCCAGTGTAATGGCAATCAATGAAGAAGAAATACAGGATTCGACGGATGGGGGTGAAATTAACTTCCGGGTTCAATTTATCTCATCAAATTCTAAAATAAATCTGGATTCAAAACGTTTTAAAAATTTAAAAAACATATTTGAATATGAACATGGTGGATTATTCAAATATTGTACCGGTAAAAGCAGTAATTTCAGCAAAATAGAAAAACTGAAAACCAAGCTGCAAAAGGAAGGATTTGCGGATGCATTCGTCGTTGCATTTGAAGGCGGGAAGAGAATTTCGGTTGAAAAAGCAAGGAATCTCACTGAAAAATAATTACTTTTGTTAAAAAAAAAGATTGTGAAAATTTCGCGTGAAGTTAAAGTCGGATTTTTATTTTTAATGGGACTGGCCCTCCTGATTTGGGGATATAGTTTTTTAAAAGGAAAAGATATCTTTAATAACGAAAGGGTGTTTTTTGCCGTTTATAATGAAATTGACGGGCTCACCAAGGCAAATACCATTTCTATACACGGGTTTAAAGTTGGCCAGGTAAAAGATGTCTATTTCGACCAGTCGATGAATGGGAAAATAATTGTCGAACTTGCCGTTTCCAATGATTTTCCGATCCCCAAAAATTCAACGGCACTTATTTTCAGTTCCGGCCTGATGGGTTCAAAGGAAATTTCCATAAACCTTGGTAATTCAACCGAATACGCCATGAATGGCGATACACTTTTATCGGCTATCGAAGGATCGTTGAAAGATGAGGTAAACCGTCAGGTGGCACCCTTGAAGAATAAAGCCGAATCATTAATGGGTTCCATCGATTCGATGGTGACCATATTCCAGACCATTTTTAATGATAATGCAAGAGACAATCTGGCCAATAGTTTTGAAAACATCGAAAAGACTTTTTATAACCTTCAGCATTCATCCTTAAAAATGGATACACTGATTACTTACGAATCGAGTCGCTTATCGATGATCATTGAGCATATCGAATCCATCAGTCATAACCTAAACGACAATGAAGCCAATATTTCAAATATACTGACTAATTTTTCAGCCCTGAGCGATTCTATGGCAAAAGCAGATGTTGCAGGTACATTCATTAATGTAAATCGTTCAATGACTGATTTGCAGCAAATCCTTGAAAAAGTAAATACAGGAGAAGGAACCATTGGAAAGCTCTTACAAAACGATTCATTGTATTTTCACCTGGAAAAATCAGCGGCTGACTTAAACCGCTTGCTGGAAGACATTAAACTCCATCCCAAAAGGTATGTGAAGTTTTCTATTTTCTAATCTCTTTTAAAAATATCATGTTTGGTAAGTGGCCGTTGCGAAATGAGCCATCGGAATCCATCGAGTTTACGGGCATCACCGCTTAAACCTGTTTCAGTGAAGAGGGTCATTTTGGGTTCCTTGAAATAGGTGATGGATTGCATTTTCCGGTCTTTGATAAAAATGATCATATTGTTGGCAATGCCTTTATTAATCCCGATCAAACCCCCACTTTCTTCATCACGAACATAATAAAGGGTTTCAGAATTACCATCAACTTTAATCTTCTCTAATTCGTTATTAAAAAAATATCCGACGACATGTCTTCCTTTTATCTGGTTAAATTGAGTGGCAAGCTGTTCCTGAGATACAATGAAGGCATTGTTGAAAAGGATCATGGAATCAAGGGCCTGGTTGGTGATGAAAATTTTGATGGAATCACTGGTGAGCTGATTGTTTTCGGACCATAGTACCGGCTTTTGAAACATATTTATAACCGAATCATTTACAGCATAAACCAACGAATCGCAGGCCCCTTGAAGGCTTTTTCTGAAGAATTTGGTCTTTTTATAGGCAAATAATTTTTCTGCCTCATTTAGGCTGTCAAACTTAAGGCGCAGCGTATCTGCATGAAGAAAAAGTGAATCTGAACCGTCGATAATAATCGCCAGGGCACTATCGGTTGCGTAAGCGAAGGAAGGCTCCTTAAAATACTCAACAAATTGCCCATAAATAACTACCTCTTTTTCGTTGTCCTTTAAAACCGCATTTTTAAAGATTTGCCCGAATCCGGTTTCTTTCTCATAATAAATGGAATCGCCCCGGAGTTCATGCTGTTTGTGTTTAACGAGGGCGTCTTTTTTCAGGCTCGTGATGCTGTTTCTTGTGTCCGACCATCCTTTTCGTGCGAACATATAATCTTCTTCCCCGGTCATGGTGGTTGGCCCCAGAAAATAAACAAATTCTGTGGCTGAATTATATTTCATGGTATCGGACTTGATCACATAGTCCGGATTGGTGACCACCACATTTCCCCGGAATAGAAATTCGTCGATATCAGTATAATAATATCCGATTTTACTGACAAGTTCATTATCGTTGTCGATAATTTTCCCGTTTTGGTTATAAAAGGCGGTTTTGGTATTGCGATTGTATTTTAAATAGTTCGTATAAAGCGTGGCACGGTTATCAATCAGGATCACATTGTCGTAAACCTCCCCGATTTTCGTATTGCCGTCGTAGAACATGCGATCGCCAAAAAGTTCAACCGAGTCACCCATTAGCATCCGGGTGTGGCCATAGGCGTCAAAAATGTTCTTTTCGCGGTCGAATATTGCACTGTCGCAATAAACAGTGGTGCTGTCCTGAATTAATTTAACATGGCCAATCAGTATATTGTATGATCTTCCTTCTTCATTGATCCCGATCATCCGATCTTCCTCATGTTTAAT
>CAYNTB010000047.1:5533-10021 GCA_964399905.1 uncultured Bacteroidales bacterium
CTTTATACTCATGAAATACTCCTATATTGTTGTCTACTGTATTCTTAAATTCATATAAAAGTTTCAATATCTCTTTGATTAATAATACTTCTAGCTCAATACGATAATTTTTATCTTCTATTTGACGTAATGGTATCTTTTTGCTAAAAATTTCTTCAACCCTAGCTTCCATAATTTTAACAACATTTCTTTGGGCAAAAACAAACTGACTAATTAATACCAGAAAAAAGGTGAAGAGATGAAGAAGATATAATCGTTGAAGTTTGCCCATGATTTAATAAATTGTGAATACAAATGTAATTATTTTTATTCGTGAAACTCAACCGATACAAGCGTGCCATCAATAAAAATTATCCTAAAAATTGTTAAGAATGTATCTATACAGCTTTGCGGGGATCAGATCAGGGCTGAGGTTGTATATCAGCTCTCAGCTGTTTTAGGTTCAAATTTGATCACAGGTTCAGGCGTTCAAAATAATCAATATGTTAACTACAAATAACAATGTATTCCAATTGTATTTCAAACGAATGACTACGATTATTAAATTTAAGATTTATGGCGTGGAACGTGAGGCACAAAGCTTCAGTTGTTATTGAGATGCACATAAATCAAATCAAAGCATTCAAAAAATCCAATGCCAATTCTGATATTTATCACTACATTTGGGGTTTAAAAAATTTATTCATCTTATACTTGATTGAAATAGAAAGATGCAGAATAACAGCAGGGAAAATCAATCTGATAAGCCATTTGATCCCCATAAAAATTACATCGCCAGTATAGAAAAAGTAGGTTATGTTAAGCGGGCCGATTCAAACCAGGAAACTTACAACCGGATCGGTTTCATGTCAGGGCTTGAGGTCCATCAACAACTGCTTACCCAAAAGAAACTTTTTTGCCACTGTCCGGCGGGAGTTTATCATAAAAGCGATCATTATGATGCGGAGGTGATCCGACACATGAGGCCTACTTTGAGCGAGTTGGGCGAATATGATGGCACCGCCTTAATGGAATTTAAAACCCGGAAAGAAATTATTTACCGCTTGAAGCACGAAACAACCTGTACGTATGAGGTTGACGATACTCCGCCTTTCCCAATTGATAGGGAAGCTTTGGATATTGCACTTGAAATTTCATTATTGTCGAAATTGAATATTGTAGGCGAGGTCCACATCACACGTAAACAATATCTGGATGGGAGCATCCCCACAGGCTTTCAGCGTACAGCCATTTTAGGAGTTGAAGGGGAACTACAGTTAAAAAACAAAAAAATTCGCTTAATTCAACTGAGCCTTGAAGAAGATTCATGCCGTGAAATTTCCGACATCGGCCATACCCGGATTTATAAAACCGACCGTTTGGGAATGCCATTGATTGAAACAGTCACCTATCCCGATATGGTAAACCCTGAGGAGGTAAAGGAAGTATGTGATTATATCCGTTTTTTAAACCGGAGCACCGGAAAAGTAAGAACCGGTATTGGTGCGGGCAGGCAAGATGTGAATGTAAGTTGCAAGGGTGGTACACGTGTTGAAATTAAGGGTGTAGCACACACCAAATGGATCCCCGAGTTGACACATAACGAATGTTTCAGGCAATGGGCATTACTGCAAATCAGGGAAGAATTATTAAAACGGGTAAAAAATCCCGCGCAGTGGAAACCCACCCATGAATTTTTGCGTTTTCATTCATATCATTTTAAATTTTCTCCCATTGTTGATGCCAAAAAGCAACAGCATAAAATTGTGGCGGTCAATCTTCCTGAATTTAAAGGGATGTTATCACATTTTACCCAGCCCGGTAAAATGTTTGCAGATGAAATTACCGACCGGCTGAAAGTGATCGCCTGTTTGGAAAAGCCCAATATGACCCATTCAGAATCTTTTGAAAAGCAGATATCTGCAAAGGATTTTGAAAAGATCAGGGAAATCATGGATTCAGGAGAAAATGATGCCCAACTGGTATTCTGGGGGCCTGAAGCTGATATAAAGACAGCCCTGGAAACCATTGAGGAAAGATGCCGGATGGCTTTTGAGGGAGTACCTAACGAAACGCGAAAATCTTTCGAAGACGGAACCACTATTTTTGAAAGGGTTTTGCCAGGGGCGGATCGGATGTATCCTGATACTGATTCGGCACCCATCCCGCTCAAAAATGAACATATCGAGAAACTGGGCCAAAACCTGCCTTCAGATATCATCGACCGTTATCATCAATTAAAAGAATGGGAGGTGCCAGAAGATCATTATACTTATATCTTCAAAAAGAATTTATTTCTGTTAATGAAATCCATCATTGAAGATCTCAATGTAAATCCGCGATTTATAGGAACATTTCTGGGGCAGAAAATGAAATTCATTGAAGGGCATATTCGTCCGGCAGATGCTTTTAACGATCAAAAAATTTACGACCTCTTTAAGTTTTTAAAACAAAATGAATTGAAGGCCGATTTGGCCAAACGCATGATTGCCATCGTTTATGAGCATCCCAAAATGGATTTCGAATCGGTTCTTGAGGTTATTAATTATAAAAAAATCCCTGCTGAAAATATTTATTCGCACATCTTGTTTTTAAAAGAAAAATTTAATGAAATAGGGAATGTAAAAACGGAACAGAATGAAGTAAACTGGATCATGGGTGAACTCAGGAATGTTGCCATTGGAAATGTTGATTTGTCCGATCTTTCAAAACGGATCAGAGAAGCCATATAAATGCATAAATTTAAAAAGAATGAGTGAAGATTTTTTTCAAGGATATAAAGGCGCATCTTTAGAAGTACTGAAGAAATACAATTGCAGGGTATGGGGGCAGGCCAGGGTGGATACGAGCCGTGGAATATTTGAAGGTACGGTTTTGCCGCGCTCCGAAAATGATGATGATCAGCATATCGTTATGAAAATTATTACCGGTTATAATATTGGGATCGATATTACTACCATCAATTCGATGAAAGAAACCGGTTATAAAAAAGCCAATTACAAAATTCCGGAAAAGGAATTTCCATATACCCAGGGCCTCCCAAAAGTTAAATTGTTCGGAACAGGTGGAACCATTGCTTCCCGACTTGATTATCGTACAGGTGCCGTAATTCCGGCATTTTCGCCAGGCGAACTTTATGGTGCCGTTCCCGAACTGGCTGATATCTGTAACCTGGAAACCGAAAAAATATTTGCGGTATTTAGCGAAAATATGGGTCCCAAGCAATACATTGCGCTGGCAAAAGCCATCGGTAAGGAAATTGAAAACGGGGTGGATGGAATTGTGATCGGACACGGAACCGACACTTTACATCATACCGGTGCTGCATTGACTTTTATGGTTCAGAATTCTCCGGTACCCATTGTACTGGTAGGTTCGCAGCGATCCTCCGACCGTCCGAGTTCAGATGCCGCCCTTAACCTCATGCATGCCATGACCGCCGCCGGCCCCTCGGATATCGCCGAAGTATTGGTTTGCATGTTTGGCCCGACATCAGATGAATATGGATTGCTGCACAAAGGCACCAGGGTGCGTAAAATGCACTCGTCATATCGCTCAACCTTTCGTACCATTGGCGATACTCCCGTTGCGATGATCAATCGAAAAGGAACAACCCCAATCCATAAAAATTATAAACATCGCCGAAAGGATAAAAATGTGAACATCCTGCCTTATTTCTCCGATAAAGTAACCATGCTGTACTATTATCCCGGGATGAAACCAGATACCTTGGATGCATTGATTGATGCGGGTTATAAAGGAGTGATTTTTGTCGGAACCGGTTTGGGTCATGTGAACAAGGAATTATACCCGGCAATTGAAAGAGCTCACGCCAAGGGCGTTCATATGTTTATGACCCTGCAAACCATTTGGGGATATGTGCATATGTTTGTGTATGATACCGGCCGTGATATGATGGCGAAGGGAATCATTCCGGCAGGAAACATGCTGCCTGAAGTGGCCTGGGTGAAATTAAGCTGGATTTTGGGCCAGACCGAAGATCCGGATGAAGTTAAGCGGATGATGTTAACCCCCATTAATGATGAAATAACGGAACGCGAACCTTATAATGGGTATTTGGTTTACCAGGGTGGAATTCCTGAAGTTGAGGAATTTATCAGGAAAGTTCACAAATAGGGTTCAGTTGTCATTTCGAAGAAGTGCAACGACTGAGAAATCTTTTAAGTTGATGTTTATAAAAACTAAATCTCCTTATTCAGAAACCGCCAGTCTGGATTAAAAGAGTTAATTAATTTGTCTTTTTTTTCGCGTCGCCATTTTTTTATTTCTTTTTCTCTTTTTATCGCATGTTCGATTTGACTAAAATGCTCATAGTATAGAAGGTAATGGCAATTGTATTTTTTCGAGAAACCTTCATATTTACCGGATTCATGTTCGTAAATCCTTTTTTTCAGGTTGTTTGTAACTCCAATATATAGTACTTTTTTGTACTTGTTGGTAATAATATAAACGAAGTAGTTATGAAACAATGCCATTAGTTAAAATTAC
>CAYNTB010000048.1:0-10012 GCA_964399905.1 uncultured Bacteroidales bacterium
AGTGTGATTATACGATGTTTATCAGTCTATTAAAAAAATATCTGATAAATGTATCGAAGGTAGATGCCTACTGCTTACTGCCCAACCATTATCATTTTTTGATACGCATTAATGAGCATAGCCAGTTAGGTGAATTCAGCAATCAGTTCAGGAAGTTTATACTGGCATATACAAATATTATCAATTATCGCGAACGGCGATCAGGAGGCTTATTTTTATATCCTTTTAAACGCATTGAAATTAACTCGAAAGATTATTTTAAAAGACTGATATTTTATATCCATTTTAACCCGCAAAAACACAATATTTCAGAAAGTTACAAAACTTATGCGCATTGTTCATTTATTCACTATCTAAGCAATCATTCCAGCTTTGTTTGCACATCGGATGTTTATGAAATATTCGGATCAAGAGCTGATTTTTTGCAATATCATGATCATGCTTCGGGAGAACCCGAAAGGGACTTTATCCCCTGAGTTGAGAAAGGCAAAAAAAATTAGCTTTTGGGAAAGGGGACAAAGTCCCTTTGCTTGCTAAAAAGCCATGTCCTTACGATTTTTTGGGCAAAAAAAAAGCTCCCACCAAAAATGGCAGGAGCTTTTTCACCTAATCTAATTTATCGCTAAACGACGCCTTCGTCGAGCATTGCATTGGCAACTTTTAAGAAACCGGCAATGTTCGCTCCTTTTACATAATTAATATAACCATCTTCTTCGGTGCCATATTTAACACAGGCACCATGAATATTGATCATAATATTGTGAAGTTTTTCATCCACTTCCTGGGCCGACCAATTCAATTTCATTGAATTTTGGGACATTTCGAGTCCTGAAGTTGCAACACCACCAGCATTTACTGCTTTACCAGGGCCAAATAATATTTTATTATCGTGGAATAGTTCAACAGCTTCAGGTGTACTTGGCATATTTGCACCTTCGGCAACACAGATTACACCGTTTTTAATCAGGTTTTCTGCATCTTCTTTACCAAGTTCATTTTGGGTTGCACATGGAAGGGCAACATCAACTTTCACTTCCCATGGGGTTTTCCCCTGATGGAATTCAGCTTCCGGGAATTCGTAAGAATAAGGTTTAACAATGTCCTGATTTGAAGCTCTTAATTCGAGCATATAATCAATTTTTTCGCCGGAAATACCATCTTTATCATAGATATATCCGTCGGGGCCGGAAATTGTAACAACTTTTGCACCTAATTCGGTAGCTTTTCTGGCTGCTCCCCAGGCTACGTTTCCAAAACCAGAAATGGCAACTGTTTTACCATCGAAGGTTAAATTTTTTGTAGCCAGCATTTCTTTTGCAAAATAAACGGTTCCAAAACCGGTGGCTTCAGGACGAACCAAGCTGCCACCCCAGTTAATTCCTTTTCCGGTTAAAACGCCGGTATGTTCGCGGGCAAGTTTTTTGTACATTCCATACATAAATCCGATTTCTCTTCCACCTACGCCGATATCACCTGCAGGTACATCGGTATCCGGGCCGATTGCATGCCACAATTCCAGCATGAATGCCTGGCAAAAACGCATAATTTCAGCATCAGATTTACCTTTTGGATTGAAATCCGAACCACCTTTACCGCCGCCCATTGGCAGGGTTGTTAAGCTGTTTTTGAAGATTTGCTCGAAACCTAAAAATTTAAGAATACTCAGGTTTACACTTGGGTGAAACCTTAAGCCACCTTTATATGGCCCGATTGCATTGTTAAACTGAATTCTGTATCCAAGGTTGGTCTGAACCTTACCATCGTCGGTTAGCCAGGTAACTTTGAAAGTAAAAATTCGGTCAGGTTCAATAATACGGTCAATGATACCTGCTGTTTCAAATTGAGGGTTTTCGTTAACAACCTCTTCAAGTGATTCTAATACTTCGCGAACGGCCTGCAAATATTCCTTTTCTCCAGGATGTTTTTTTTCAAGGCCACTCATTATTTTTTCAAGATCCATCGTATGTTTTTTAATTGATTTTTGATCAGTAATTTATTTTATCTAATGTTATCAATTAACATTGTTAATTAATTAACAGGGCAAAGTTACAGTTTATTATTTAATTTAAACAAGTTTTAAAACTGTTTTTTTTTCTGAATTCGGGCAAATATTTTCTTTCATCATTCGATCCCTTCTACAATGAAGGATTACAAGCATCATTCATCCTAAAAATAATTTTTAATCATTTGTCAACCTGTATCTTATTATAAAAATATTTTATTTCAGCAAAAAGAATTAAAAGTATTCTCAAAGCATGATCTGTTTATTTTTTTTGAATGATTTCTTGATTTTCAGTCCTTAATTTTTCGATCAGTTTGGGTTGACCAAAATTGGAACTTTTTGAAGTTGATAATTACTGAACTTTAGTATTTCCCAATGAACATTTTCAAAACCATCTCTCCGATCCATTTTTCGGAAAGTAATACCTGAATGTATCATTTTTGGGTGGTAATAAGCCAGGCAATCCTGAAAATCTTTCCCAAAGCTGAATAAAGCATTAAAGAAATACCAGCCAATGTCGAAACCTGTAAATGCATAATTTTCAGGTTCTGATAAAAATAAACTTCGGTATTTCGCGAGGAAAGCATTGACATCTCGGTCTTTATAATCTACAAAAGTGGAACTAAAATAGTGTGTATTCAGGCTCTTATAAATTTCAATATCCATTTTATCGATATCAAAGCGTTCCCAATCGGGCAGGCCAATTACGGTTACCGGAAAGGTATCGCGCAATATATTAAGCTTTGTCAATACATCCAGTGCAAAAACATTATCTTCCGAATGAATGATGACCAGGTTATTTCTAAAAACCGAAGCATTGCTTTCGAATGCCCCAAGCGTATCCCTCGAATAAAGGATGGGGATGATCCGATTGCTGAAGCTACTTGAATCTTCCAGGTGCGATTCAATTTCTTCTGTATAGATTAACTGTCCTTCGACACGTATCAATGGTTGAATTTCACCTTCTATCAATGCAGTATCAGTCGCAGATTTTTCAAGAATCAGGTTATGAATATCTGTATTCGGCACCCGAAATTCATTAGGCAGCTGCTGCCTGATTAGCTCAGTATATGCGTTTAAAGGATTAAGGCCGGCATCGGATTGTTCAGCAAGGAGAAATATTTTTGAATCCCTGAAATATTGATCCACAAGCCGGTTCACATCCTCAATCTGATAAGCTTCTGTTGGCTGGAATTTAAAGACATTACTATTATTCTGCACAATTTCCGACCTTCTTGTCAATGGATTTATGATCGGGATATTATATTTTTTTGCAAAACCGGATGCGATTGGAAAAATACTGGAGAAAAACGGCCCGATGATCATATCCATTTGTTTCAGCTCGGGTTGATTCAGTACCTGGATTGCTTTTTCTGTATTATCGTCGACATCGTAAACAAACAGATTGATTTTTAAGCCCTTATTTTTTAAAGAATCGATGGCCATCAGCATCCCATAATAAAACGAAAGAAACTGAAATGGATCCTCGTCGATCAGGTCCACCTGCGGATATTCCGGATCAAATTTCAGGCTATCGACCTGTTCAAGGTATAATGGAATCATGAGGGCCACATGATAGGTTCTGAGCATATTCTGACGGTCGGAATAGCACCGCAAACTGTCGCGGTTCTCGTCCGCTGATTCAGTTTTCTCTTCCGTAGAGGCTGTCAGTTCCGGCTTTTCAATTTTTTCTTCAATGTAACCCGTTGGAATTTTAACAATTTGTCCACTTTGGGGCCTGCTTCTTACATATGGATTTAATTGCTGAATTTCATCGAGCTCAACCGCATAATTTTTGGCGATTTGGGTCAGTCGTTCTCTTTTTTGAACCTTATGGTTTATAAAGGTGGTTTTATTTTTTTTGTTTGGAATCCGTATATTCATCCCAACAACCAATCGATCCGTAAGTCCGGGATTCATCTTTTTAATTTCTTCAATGCTCACATTAAATTTTAAGGCGATCCTATACAAATTATCGCCCTGAAGAATTTTGTAGGAGATAAAGAGCGGTTCTTCCTGCTCCTTAACACTGGCTGATGGAGCCGGCTTTGGATCAGCATTTTGGGTTTCCGGAGTATTGTTTACAACCGGGATTTTAATATACTGACCAGTTTTCAGTGGTTCAGAAACGGCCCTGTTGGCCATTTTTAAATGATCGATCGCAACTGAATAAAGGCGTGCGATCTTCTCAAAATTATCCCCGTTTTTAACGATATGATAAAAGAAATCGAGGTTATTGCCTCCATATGATTCTTTCACAACTGCATCACGGCTTTTAACCGGTATTTTGAGTTCCCGCCCGATTGCCAATCCTTTATCGGCGCCCTGGTTCTCAACAATAAGTTCATTTACCGTTACTTCATATACCCTGGCAATTGAATAAAGCGTTTGACCCTGTTCTACACGGTGTATAAAATATTCCTTCCCATTAAGCACTCTTTTTTCGGATGATTTTTTAATAACAGCTTGCTGTGCAATCAATTGCCCGGCACTGATGGCCAAAAGGATGATGAATGTAATAATTTTTTTTCCCACTTTTATTGTTTTGATCGCTTGATTTTAAACTTAAAAATATGATAACGTACTCAGAATATATAAATTGTTTATTCCCATTCAATGGTTGCAGGCGGTTTGCTGCTTATATCATAAACTACACGGTTCACACCTTTCACTTTATTGATAATTTCATTTGAAACTTTGGCCAAAAACTCATAGGGCAAATGCGACCAGTCGGCGGTCATTCCATCCGTTGAACCAACAGCCCTGAGGGCAACCACATTTTCATAGGTCCGCTCATCTCCCATCACTCCTACCGACCGAACTGATAATAATATGGCCCCGGCTTGCCAGATTTCATCATACAAATTATACTTTTTAAGTCCTTCGATATAAAGATAATCAACCTCCTGTAATATTCTGACTTTTTCGGGTGTTATATCTCCCAGGATACGGATACCCAGTCCAGGGCCCGGAAAGGGATGCCTGCCGAGAATGTTTTCAGGCATACCCAGTGCATTCCCAATGCGCCTGACTTCATCTTTAAACAAGGTATTTAATGGCTCAACTATTTTAAGTTTCATGAAATCGGGCAGGCCACCCACATTGTGGTGAGATTTAATGGTTGCCGAAGTTCCGTTTACCGAAACAGACTCGATGACATCCGGATAAATGGTTCCCTGTGCAAGCCATTTTACATCTTTTATTTTATGGGCCTCTTCATCAAAAACATCGATAAAGGTACCCCCGATAATCTTACGCTTTTTCTCGGGATCGCTTTCTCCTTTCAGCCTTGTTAAAAAGCGATCCTTTGCATCAACACCTTTAATATTTAAGCCCAGATGTTTGTATTGGATCAGAACATCCTGAAATTCATTTTTTCGAAGCAGTCCGTTATCAACAAAAATACAATGCAAATTTTTACCGATGGCCCTGTGCAGCAGAATAGCCGCCACTGATGAATCTACCCCGCCCGATAATCCGAGGACAACTTTATCATTACCCAATTTCTGTTTAAGAGAGGCGATGGTTGTTTCGATAAATGAATCAGGGGTCCAGGCACCCGAACAACCACAAATATTCATGATGTAGTTCTTCAGCAGCTCCTTGCCCTGCTCTGTATGATAAACCTCCGGATGAAACTGTATGCCGTAGGTATCTTCGCCATCAACCTGATAACCTGCAACTTCCACATCATCGGTACTGGTAATAACTTTAAAATTTTCAGGAATTGATAAAATTGTGTCGCCATGCGACATCCATACCTGGCTCCCGATTTCAATATTTTTCAGGAGCTTGTTGTTTGTATCGATAAATCCCAGATTTGCCCTTCCATATTCCCTGACTTCAGAACGCATCAGTGTTCCGCCATCTGATTTTGCCAAATACTGTGCTCCGTAACATACCCCCAAAAGCGGATAATAATTTCTGATTTTTGACAAATCAGGATTCGGAGCCTCTTTATCCATCACCGAATACGGGCTGCCCGAAAGGATAACTCCTTTAACCTGTTTAGAAAGTTCTGGAATTTTATTGAAAGGATGAATTTCACAATAAACGTTCAACTCCCTGACTCTTCGTGCAATAAGCTGAGTATATTGTGAACCGAAATCTAAAATAATGATGGTTTCCTGCATGCTGCAAAGATATTTATTTTTTCTGATCAAAAAGTAATGTAAATCTCAGATAATCGATTTGCTAATCTTGGTTTTTTTATTCACATATTGATCTTGCTGAATTATATTGTAACTTCGTAATAAAATCACACCCATCATGGCAAGGAAAAAATATAAAGGAAGAAATACCAGTAAAACCAAACCATCCGGAATTGCTAAACTCATCAGGTTTATTTTCATTTTATTGATATTAGTCATCGTTGTTGCATACTTAGGATTCAGAAACTGGGGCACAAAACTGAATGATGAAACCGATAAGAATTCTGTTATAGTCAGCACTTCGATGGGACCCATCCACTATGTGAGCCAGGGTGAAGGACCTGTAATTTTGCTTTCTCATATGGAAGGGTCGGGCTCGGACAATGTTAAATTGTTCAAAAAGTTAACGGAAGCTGGTTTTAAAATTATTTGCCCGTCTCGTCCCGGCTATTTAAAAACACCGCTTGCCCAAAATACCGACTTTAAATATCAATCTGAATTGTTTGCCGAATTATTGCATGTTTTAAAGATAGACCAGAAAGTTGTAATGTTGGGGATTTCTGCAGGAGGACCGGCAGCTATAGAATTTGCAAAGAAATACCCCGATAAATGCTCTGATTTGATACTCATAAATTCGCCTGCGGATAAATTATTTGAAACCTCCCAGATCGAAGCCGCTCTGTTTCCAATTAAAGTTCCTGTGATAAAAAATCAATCAGATATTTATTCATGGATTTTATGGCAGATGGCCAGATACAATTCAAAAATGATCATTTCAAAAATCATTGAAGCTTCAACTGCAGGAAGCAATAGCGAAGTTGATCAATTAATCAATTCATTAAAAAACAATGTTGAAACTAAAAATGATATAATTAATTATTTGGGAGTCATTTCACCAATAATTAACAGGCGGGTTGGTGTTATGAACGACCTGAAAAACCTTAAATTATATGAAAAAAATGACCAACGGTTAAGAATGCCAACCCTTATTATACAAAGCAAAACAGACAAAACAATTGATTTTTCACACGCTGAAAAAATAAAAGATGATTCACGAAATGCTGAAATCTTTGCTTATTCGGGTTCAGGACATGCATATTGGTTTAATGAAGATTTGAATCTGATCTCTTCTAAAATAATCGACTTTTTAGACAAAAAAATAAAACATCCCGGAATCATTGCTAACATCCAGGATGAAGGCCTTTATGGGATCACCTGGGTAAATAAATCAGATGGTGCCTTGTTGCAGATTATGGAAGACGGTAATTTTACACTTGATTTTCCTTCGGTTGATTCTAAACAATTTATAAAGGGTAAAGTGAGTGTGGTTGATCATCAGATCAGTTTTTTATATAATTCGGATGTTGATTTTTGCCCTGAGGTTGCGGGTATCTATGAGTTTACAATCAAGGATGGTCAGCTTGAGTTAAAAGTTTTGAATGATGGCTGTAAAACCCGCGCCAATCATTTTAGCCAGGGGTGGTTTAAAGTTTAAGCTTTAATACTCGAAATCGGCTTCGAAAACTGACGAATTCCCACAGTTATCGATAACCTCAAGTCGAATATGGTTTTTCCCTTTATTTATCCGGTCGTCGATTAAGTATGTCAGGCGATCATTTTTCGGATCATCATCCAACAAAATCCATTTTCCATTTAAAGTTGCACGAAATGATGCGATACCAGATAAATCATCTTTCACCCAAAAGTTAATAGATTTATATCCTGATATTTTTTTACCATTGTGAACATTTAAGGCTTTTATCTGAGGTTGAACGGTATCGGCAACGATCAGATAATCACCAAAACTTCCGGCCTTCCCATAAACGTATCCATCTTTATAGGTTCCGCCTACGGCCCCAATTTCTTTCTTATCTAATTTCGCGATGATAGCCTTTTTTTGCAGATGCTCAGGCAGTTTCACCGCTTTTATTTTAATGTCGAAAGAGCGATGCACCGGAAAAGTTCTTTGATGGATGCGATGTACCAGGGAGTATGCATTTTCGGGCTTAGAAAGCGTGTCATAAGAAAAATCAAAAGATTTATAAAAACTCCCTTTATCAAAACTTAATTCAATATCCGTGCCCTTAAATTCGTTGTTTGTATCATAATCGAACCAATGACCCGAATTCGTTTTTTTTACCAAAGTATCCCTTATTGGGCTTGCTTTCAGGTAACCGGTTAAGCGTGAAGTATTACCTTCTGCATCTTTCAATTCATAAACAAACTGATGCGTTAGCGAATCATTAAAATCAAAAATCCCCTGATTTGATACTTTGTCATAAATACTCAATCTATTTCCCGGATCAACCACACTGCGCTGGAATCGTTTACTTGATTCTACATATTCGGCATAATCAATTAAACTATTGATGTACTTCGATTCGTCGAATGAAAATTTTTCGAGATGATGTGAATAGATCAGGGTGGTATCTATAATTCGATGGAATATAGGCCATTTTTATTATTCGAATCATTTAGAAGATCAAAGGCCTGAATTCCAAATCCGATTTTACCTGAAACTTCAATGGTGTCATTTTGCTTGATCCTGTAGTTCAGTCCCCAACCATCGACGCCCAGTTCCAAATCATTATTTTTGTTCATCACCAAACTGTTAGACTCCATCGGGTAGAGTTTGATCCCGTTTATTTTAGGCCTGATTAAATCTTTCACCTCAAACCCAAACAATAAAGGATTGATCGGGATCTCTGAGCCACTTTCCCGAATCTCGAAATGCAGGTGAGGACCGGCCGATCCGCCTGAATTCCCGGAAAGTGCAATTAGGTCCCCTTTCTTTACAACAAACATATCCTTTGGTGGATAAAGGGTGAGCCTGAATTGCTCCCTTTTGTATTGTTCCTGCCTCACATATTCATCAATGGGATCATCAAATTTGCTTAAATGGCCATAAACCGAGGTATACCCATTCGGGTGCATAATATACAATGCTTTACCAAATCCGGTTCCAGAAACATTTATTCGTGCGATATAACCATCGGCTACTGCAAGTACTTTTTTACCGACCACGCCTTCTGTTTTGATATCGATCCCAGAATGGAAATGATCGGCTCTCAGCTCTCCAAAAGTACCGGATAACAGCATTTTAAACTCGATCGGAGATCTAAAATACTTCAGGGGATATGTTTGCTGGGAATAAAGATTGATGGTAAGAAACCCGCTTAATAAAAGGAATAAAACCTTGCTCGTTAAATGATGGCGCATAAGAATGTAATCGAATTAATGCCTGCAAAAATAAAGAAATTATGTTCACCTGCATGCACTTTTAATCTTGAAATGAAATTACACTCATAAGGCCAGGCAAGCGAAGGAATTATTTTTGCGCAGGTAATTTCTTTAGTCTCACACCCTTGCTGAATGCAACCACAAATGCATCAGCTATCTTATTTTCCTGTCTTAATTTATCTCTTAAATCTTTTGCATCCTGATAATTGGAAAAAGAGCCATAGGTATAGATGTAATACGATCCGAATTTATCCTCTTTGATCGATTCAGGTTCCAGCTTATAAAGTTGTCCGAGAACTTCTTTTGTAACCTGGCAATTGAAACAGGCCCTAATTTGAACCCGATATTGTGGGTCATAACTCATGGTTCGGCTTGTGGCGGGCTCAGGTTTTTTCTCACTAACAGGCTCTTTATAAGGGGCTTCTTTTATTTCCAATTCTTTTTCCGGCTTCACTGTTTTTGGCTGCTCAACAATTTTACGATCCTGGTTTTGAAAATTGAATTGACGGATTTTCATTGGCAGAGAAAATGCAAAAACAGGCGGAAAAATTTGGAGCTAAAAGTGAAGATGCTGAAAGTTTTAATATGGATTTAACAGGAAAGCGTAAGAGAGGAGAAA
>CAYNTB010000049.1:0-10004 GCA_964399905.1 uncultured Bacteroidales bacterium
CCGTAGCCATTGTGCCAAATTCATGTCTTAATGCATTAATCAAATCCATGCCACCAAACATCAGTAAAATCGTTTCAATTGCCGTGAGCAATACGTAGATGGCCCATAAACGTTTTGCTGTTTGGGTAATTCGGGGATGAAGCTTGTCGGGTGTGGGCCCCGGCATTTCGGCAACAAATAATTGCATGCCCCCGATTCCCAGCACAGGTAATATGGCCACTGATAAAACAATGATTCCCATACCCCCGATCCAGTGAGTCAGGCTTCGCCAAAACAATATCCCTCGCGGAACGGCCTCAATATCTGTTAAGATTGATGCACCGGTTGTTGTAAATCCTGAAATTGTTTCAAAAAATGCATCTGTCAAATTTGATATTTCTCCGCTTAAAATAAAGGGTAAGGTTCCAAAAAAAGAAGTGATGATCCATGCAAAAGATACAATCAGGTATCCTTCTCTTTTGCCAATATTTTTATTTGAATGATTTCGGAAGATGAAGAAAAAAAATGCACCGGAAATTGAAGTGATCAAGCCTGAAAATAAAAGTGCCTTTATGCTTTTTTGAGAGGGGTCGTTCAGTGAAAATGGAATTCCCAGAAACATGAAAATTCCCTCGATCAACAACAAAAAGCCAATGATCCTAAGAACCAATTTATAATTAATATTTGCATTTTTAACCATTGCTGAAGATATTTCTGTCCTCCCAAAATTCGACCTTAATCAAAGGAACCATCACTCAATTGAAAAGTTTATCTACTTTACTAATGGCTTTAGGTAAGCTGAATACAACCACTTTATCTCCCACCTCAATTTGTGAATTGCCGGTGGCAATAAAACTGTCGTTACCACGGCATACCCCGCCAATGATAGCACCTTCGGGTACTTTTAGGTCTTTTATTTTCTTTTTTGTAACTGCCGATGATGGTTTTGCTACCAATTCTATTACCTCTGCATCCACCCCACTCAGGCATTTCAAAGAGGTAACTTCCGAGCCCATGGTAAAACGTACGATGTAACTTGCTGTTATCAATTTCTTATTGATTATGGTATCAATTCCAATGTTTTGTGAGATGTCGATATAGTCAATGTTTTCAACAAGGGCTATGGTTTTCTTGACTCCAAATTTACGGGCATGCAAACAGGTTAGGATGTTCGTTTCGGAATTGTCTGTAACAGCAATAAATGCATCAACCCCTTTTATATCCTCATCTTCCAGTAGCTGAATATCACGGGCATCACCGTTAATGACCAGCGTTTCTTCAAGGTATTCTGTTAAATTCAAACATTTTTCCTTGTCGAGCTCAAATAATTTGATGTTAATTTCTTTTTCCAATTGTTTACAAGCCGTTCGGCCAACCCTTCCACCTCCGATCACCATAATATTTTTAATCTCAAAATGCGATTTTCCTCCCAGCGTCATTAACTCTTCAATTCCTTCCGGCTTTGTAATTACATAGGATAGATCATTCACCAAAAATTTGTCGTTCCCATTGGGAATAATGGTATCACCTTTTCGATGAATTGCAACGGCACGGAACATTAAATGCGGATTTTCATTCGAAATATCATTTAGGCTTTTATTGATCACCGGTGCATTTTCTTCGAGCTTGATCAAAAACAATGATAGTTTTTTATTACTGAACTCAAATATTTCGGTAGCAGCGGTTTGATGCAACAAATTTGTAATTTCCTGTGCCGCAATTTCTTCAGGGCAAATCAATGCGTCAATTCCGAGGCTTTCATAAATATTTTTGTTTTCTTCACTCAAATTCTCAAGGCTATTGACCCTAGCGATGGTTTTTTTTGCCCCTAATTTTTTACCAAGAATAGCTGTTATGATATTAATTTGTTCGTCGTGAACAACAGATATGAGTAAATCTGTTTTATGAATATTTGCACTTTTAAGCACAGAGATTGAGGTGGAATCGCCCGTTATGGTCATTAAATCAGTATGCAATTCAACCATTTTTAACAATTCCTCGTGTGGGTCAACGATGGTAATGTTATGATTTTCGTGAGATAGTTCTTTTGCCAGATGCAAACCCACTTCACCGTCGCCTGCTATGATTATATTCATAAATAAATTTATTTATAGGGACGCGAAATTAATGCAGTTTGTTCAAATATAACAAATTAATTGATTTATTTCTTTACCCACACTTCTTATCGGGCTTCAATTCAGTTTATTATTTGATCATGAATTGATCCCAATCGGGCCCTACATTAAATTTTTGCCTGAACTCTGTAATGAATGAATGCGACAATTCAACAATTACAATCTCTTCTTTATCCGGTTTCATTTGCAATTGAATTTTCCCTTTGGGATCAACCAACATCGAATCCCCCGTATAATTATTTCCGGCTCCGTCTTTTCCTACCCGGTTTATTCCAATCACATAACTTTGATTTTCTATCGCCCTGCTAATTAACATCTGCTTCCATGGATAACTTCTTGAAGCCGGCCAGTTTGAAACATAAACCAGTAAATCATATTCAAATTGTCCGTCCTGGTAAGTGTTTTTGCTCCAAACCGGGAAACGCAGGTCGTAACATATCAAGGGTTGAATCTTCCAGCCATTGATTTGAAAAATCATTTTTTTGCTACCCGGCTTAATAATTTCGGCTTCATCTCCCAAGTGAAATATATGCCGTTTTGAATACTGATCGTATTTCCCATCGGGATGCATCGAAATAAATGTATTAAAATAACCATCCCCGGTTTTTAGGAGGAGGCTGCCCCCGATTACACAATTTAGTTCGCTTGCTTTTGCTTTCATCCAAAGCATGGTTGTACCATCCAAACTTTCGGCAAATTTTTCGGGATCGACCGGAAAAGCAGTATTGAATACTTCTGGTAAAAGAATCAGATCAACTTTTTCATTCATCTGTTTAAAAAGCAGATCGAAATGTTTTAGGTTACCGGGGATATCTTCCCACAATAAATCTGTTTGAAAGAGTGCTATTTTTAAATTTTGCATAATATTTCTATGGCCTTATCTAGTGTTTCTGTTTGCTTTGCAAAACAAAAACGAAGTCTTTTTGATTCATCACCCATTTGATAAAATGCAGAGACCGGTATGGATGCAATTCCATGTTTTTTAATCAGTTCCATGGCAAAATCCATTTCTGTTTTATCAGAAATATCCTGATAATCCAACAACTGAAAATAGGTGCCTGCACAATGAATGACGCGAAATCTTGAATTTTGAACCCCCTTTACAAAATAGTTTCTTTTTTGTTCATAAAACTGATGGAGTTTTTTATAATGTTTGGGTGTTTTTAAATAATCGGCAATCGCATATTGAATCGGTGTATTAACGGTAAAAACATTAAACTGATGCGCTTTTCTGAATTCCTTCATTAATTTTTCGGGTGCCAGCACATAACCCATTTTCCAACCGGTTGCATGAAAAGTTTTACCGAATGAAGCAATTACAAAGCTTTTGCTTGCCAAAGCCGGATACCGGCAAATACTTTCGTGTTGTAATTGATCAAAAACCAGGTGTTCATATACTTCATCGCTCAGAATTACAATATCTGTATTTTGAGTCAGGTTCTCAAGTTGAAGCATATCATCGGCACTTAAAATACTGCCTGTTGGATTATGGGGCGAATTAATAATGATCAATTTGGTTCGGTGCGTGATCAGTTTTGGCAATTCTTCCCAGTCGATTGTATAATTAGGCAACCGGAGTTTTGCATATTTAACAATTCCGCCGTTCAATTTTATGGAAGGGGCATAACTATCATATGCCGGCTCAAAAACAATGGCTTCATCTTCTTCTTTGATTAATGCTGAAATGGCCGTATAAATCGCCTGTGTAGCTCCGGCTGTAATATTAATTTCGGTATCTGCATTGTACTCGGCACCATAAATTAATTTTACTTTTTTACCGATTTGTTTTCTCAATTCTGGCACGCCGGGCATTGGGGCGTATTGATTGTATCCTTTTTTTAAATAATGATGGATTAATTCTATCAATTCTTCGGAAACAGGAAAATCCGGAAATCCCTGCGACAAGTTAATGGCTTTGTATTGTGCAGCCATCGAACTCATTACGGCAAATATTGAAGTTTCTACATTAGGTAACTTTGTCGATATTCGCCCATTAAAATCATCCATAACATAATATTTCATAACAAATTTAACTAATTTATACAGAAATCGTATTTTTGAATAAAGTTGAGAAGGAATATTCCCGGATTGAATAAGGACCTAATAACTTCATTTTATGAAAAATATTGATCAATTTAATTTTAAAAACAAAAGGGCATTAATTCGTGTTGATTTTAATGTACCCTTAAATGAAAATTTTGAAATTACCGACAGTAGCAGAATTGATGCGGCAATTCCAACCATTAAAAAAGTATTGAAAGAAAAAGGTGCTGTTATTTTAATGTCTCATTTGGGACGTCCGAAAAATGGTCCGGAAAATAAATTCTCACTCAAACACTTGCTTCCTTATTTGAGCGAAAAATTACAGCTGGAAGTTCAATTTGCAGATGATTGCATAGGCAATACAGCTACCGAAAAGGCACAAGCGTTAAAAAAGGGTGAAGTTTTGCTGCTCGAAAATCTTCGCTTTTATAAAGAAGAAACAGCAGGAGATGAGGGCTTTTCAAAAAAACTGGCCTCGCTTGGCGATGTTTACATCAACGATGCCTTTGGCACGGCACACCGTGCCCATGCTTCGACGGCAATCATCGCTAATTATTTTAGCGAAAACAAGATGTTTGGCTATATTATGAATGAGGAGATCATCAACCTGAATAAAATTATGGTAGATCCACAGCGACCTTTTACTGCGGTGCTCGGAGGTGCAAAAGTTTCAGGCAAAATTGAAGTGATCCATAATTTACTGGAAAAAGTTGACAATTTAATTATTGGCGGGGGCATGATGTTTACATTTATCAAAGCACTTGGCGGCAATATCGGAAATTCGCTGGTCGAAGAGAAACTTTTCACAATGGCAGTGGAAACCATTCAGTTTGCCAAAGATGAAAATGTAAATTTATACCTGCCAACCGATGCCATCATTGCCGATGATTTTTCGAATGAAGCAAAGCAGTCCGTTTCATCCTCTTACAATATCCCGGATGGCTGGATCGGGTTGGATATTGGTCCGGAAACCACCAAAAAATATCAGGCCATTATCGATCAGTCGATAACGCTTTTATGGAATGGCCCCATGGGTGTTTTCGAAATGAGCAATTTTGAAAACGGAACCAAAAATATTGCCATGGCTATTGCCAAGGCCACAAAAGAAGGTGCTTATTCATTAATAGGAGGAGGTGATTCTGTTGCCGCAATCAATAAGTACAAACTGCAAAATGAGGTCAGTTATCTTTCGACCGGTGGCGGAGCCATGCTGGAATACGTTGAAGGTAAAATTTTACCCGGCATTCAGGCCATCGAATCAGAATGATGAAAGAATCGATCGACCAGTTTATTTCGAATAGCGTAGAAAATTATTATCGAAATCACAATTTAAACTGTGCCCAAACTACGCTCCTGATACTGGCAGAAAATTTTGATACGAAGCTGAATGAACAGGTTTTAAAAGGTGCCATTGGATTGAACGGAGCAGGGCAGTACCGGGCACAATGCGGATTGGTGGAAGGTGTTCTTATTTTTTTAGGTATTTATTTACAAAGCAAAGGGATTAACGAAAAAAATATTCAGGAATATTGTCATTTATTCGCCACAAAATTTGAAAATAAATTTGGCAGCCTAAGTTGCTATCATTTAAGGCCGGGCGGGTTTCAACCCAATGATCCTCCACTCCTATGTGAAAATTTAACAAAAGAATCCATCAAATTTTCAGTACAATTTATCGCTGATATTTAACAGTTTTTCGTTTTTTATAAACAGATAAAAATATCTTTGCGCTAAAAAATCAATTGTTTTAACTTAATATGCCAATGAAAATGCTAAAAAAGATCTTTATTTTTCTACTAATTTCCGGATTTGCCGGAGGTGCTTTTGCACAGGAACAGGAAAACCCGGAATCCTTTAACCTGACTGAAGTTGGCCAGGATGTTCCGGATTTTACTTTTACTACAGTTGATGGGACAAGCTATCAAATGTCTGATTTAAAAGGGAAAACAGTTTTGATCAATTTCTTTGCCACCTGGTGCGGGCCATGCATGAAAGAAATGCCCCATCTTGAAGAAGAAATCTGGAAAGAATACCAAACGCGTGATTTTCTTGTTCTGGCACTCGGAAGAGAACATTCGATGGAAGAAATCGTTAAATTCAACGAGAAAAAAGGATTTACTTTTCCCATTGGACCCGATCCCGAACGTAAAGTTTATGCTAACTTTTTTACAAAATATATTCCGCGCAATGTGCTTGTAAACAAGAAAGGGAAAATAATTTATCAGGGACAGGGATATACCGAAGAAGAGTTCAGGGATCTGATAGAACTCATCGATCATGAAACAAAATAATTAATTGAATTTTAACTCATAATCCGCCATCGTATAAAAGTATGTTGGCGGATTATATTTTTTTTAAGGTTTCCTCGTTTAAGAGGGGAATGTCGATGTTTTTTATCTGATCGAGACTGAGCTTCGGAATAATAGTTGGGGCAAACTTTTCAATAGGAGCATATAATACCGAATCATCCCGGGTTTTTTGTTTGATAATGGACCTGCTTAAATCGAAACTGTTTATAATCCATAAAATAACACTTAATAAAAAAGCTGCTTTTATCAGTCCAAATGCTGCTCCGGCTATCTTATTAACAAATCCCAGCAATAAAATATCGATAAATTTTTCGAGGATTTTACCTACCATAAACACCACAAAAACAACAACCAAAAAAGTAACAACAAAAGCCATAATCGATAAGTACTTATCTCCGACTTCAAAATTTCGGGTCAGAAAATCGGCTGCAAAATTTGAAAAATTTATGGCGAAATAAATCCCTAAAATCAAGGCAACAAGCGAACTAAGTTCAATTATAAAACCTTTTTGATAGCCTCTGTACATGAGCCAGATTATCGGAATTAAGAATATAATGTCTAAAACATTCATGGTTTATTTTAATCTTCTGGTTAATTCGCTGGCAAAAATGAAGTTGTTAAGTTCTGCATTTTCTGTCTTTAAAATCTCTTTGTTGTTCCCCGTCCACCACAACTTACCTTCAAAAATAAAGGCAATGTTTTCGCCGATTTCAAGCACAGAATTCATATCGTGAGTGTTGATGATGGTGGTAATATTATATTCAACCGTAATTTCTTTAATCAGATTATCAATAACACCTGCCGTTCGGGGATCCAAACCGGAATTGGGTTCATCACAAAACAAATATTTTGGATTCATCGAGATAGCCCGTGCAATGGCGGCACGTTTTACCATACCTCCGCTCAATTCCGAAGGAAACAAATGATTAACATTTTCCAGATTGACCCTCCTCAAACAAAAATTGACCCTTTCGAGTTTTTCGTTGAGGCTCATATTAGTAAACATCGAAAGCGGAAACATTACATTTTCTTCGATGGTTTTTGAATCGAATAAGGCCCCGCCCTGAAAAAGCATTCCCACTTCCTGCCTGATTTCCATTTGTTTCTTATTCGACATATTTGTAAACGAACGGCCATCATAAATAATTTGCCCCTCATCTGCCTGCAACAAACCAACAAGGCACTTCATTAAAACTGTTTTTCCGGAACCACTTTGCCCGATAATTAAATTTGTTTGCCCCTGTTGAAATGAAACAGAAATATTGTCAAGCACCTGCTTTTCGCCAAAACTTTTTGATATATTCCTGGCCTCTATCATACCAATAATAATTGCGTTAAAATCAAATCAAAAATAATGATCAGAATACTGCTTGAAACTACTGCTTTTGTACTTGATTTACCAACATCAAGCGCACCGCCTTTGGTTGTATAACCATAAAATCCGGAAACCGAGGTAATGATGAAAGCGAATACAACAGTTTTGATCAGGGCATAAAAAATAGTGAATGTATCAAAATCCAGGCGCAGCCCGTAAATAAAATCATTGGTTGTTACAACAGAAGATAATGAACAGGCAAGCCAGCCCCCGAACAAACTGATTGCAATACTTAAAATAATCAGAAAGGGATTGATGATCATTGAAGCGGTAATTTTTGGTAAAATCAGGTAGTTAGCAGGGTTGACGCCCATAATTTTAAGGGCATCTATTTGCTCTGTTACCCGCATTGTTCCTATTTCGGAGGCAATTCGAGAACCTACTTTACCTGCCAAGATCAGGCTGATAATTGTTGGGGAAAATTCCAGCACTATCGATTGCCTGGTTGCAAATCCTACGGTATAAAGCGGAATTAAAGGGCTATCAATATTATAAGCAGTTTGGAGTGCAACGATCCCACCCGTAAAAGCTGATATAAACAAAACGATCCCAAGAGATTCAATCCCCAGTCCCTGAAATTCAACCATCAGCTGCTTTCGGAATACACTTCCTTTATCAGGCCGTTTAAATGCTTCAAGCATCAAAATTACATATCTTCCAACGGTACTAATGAGCATATGTCTTGAAAGTTTTAGCTAAGTTAATCAATATTTGAGAAATTGATCTGAATGATAATTTTCAATTCTTTTTTTTTCAATTTAACGAAGGGGTGTAAATTAAATTGTATTAGTTTCGTTCGTTTAAAAGCTGGCTTAAAATTTTTAAAATGAGCAAAGGTTTATTATTTATTTTAGCACTAATTTTAATGTCAATGCTGAGCTCATGTGCCACGAGCAAACAGACACTATACAAACGAAAGTCCAATCGGGCAAAGTGTAAATGCTCAATCTGGAGCTATCAGCAACAGCAAACAGATGTCTTTATTTTAAATTATGGACGATTATCAACAAATTCTACAAAAATACCTGCCTGAAAATTCATCTGAACTGGTTTTTGAATGGATCAAACAATATCGGATCCACCTTAAAATTACCCGGTCGAGAAAAAGTAAGCTGGGCGATTTTCGACCCGCTCACAAAGGTTTGCCACACCGGATTTCAATCAATAATAATTTAAACAAATATGCTTTCCTGATTACCCTTGTGCATGAAATTGCCCACCTGGTTGTTTTTAACAATTACGGAAACAGGGTCAGGCCACATGGCAAAGAATGGAAACTTGCCTATAGAAATTTAATGAATCCGTTTATTATCGAAAAAGTATTCCCCGAAGAGCTGGAGCATATCATTTATCAATATCTTAAAAATGCTGCAGCATCCAGTAATTCAAATATTTTACTTGCCAGGGCCCTGAAAAAATACGATCCGGACGAAGATACCGGATTACATATTGAAGACCTTGATGAGAATAGTATTTTTAAATTATCAAACGGGAAAGTATTTAAAAAACTGGAAAAAAGACGTAAGCGATTTAAATGTAAAAATTTAGAAACCGGAAAATATTATCTGTTCGACCCACTTGCCCGTGTTATTCCTGTTTACGAAGAAATTGCATAAGGATATTTCTTATATTTATGCACACTAATTACTGAATACTTTATTTATGATCGATAAACAAAATAACTACTGTATTATTATGGCAGGCGGCATTGGAAGCCGATTTTGGCCGGTAAGCAAAACTTCGCATCCCAAACAATTTCTGGATATTTTAAACAGCGGATCAACACTGATTCAACAAACCTTTAACCGGTTTTTATCGGTGTGCCCGAAAGAAAATATTTTGATTGTTACAAACCAGATTTATAAAGATTTGGTAATGTCGCAAATAAAAGGTATTTCAGAAAATCAGGTATTGTGCGAACCGGTTGGAAGAAATACTGCTCCATGCATTGCCTATGCCAATTATAAAATTTTAAAATCGAATGCCGATGCCAATATAATTGTTGCGCCTTCAGATCACATTATTTTAAATGAAACAAAATTCACCGAAACTGTTTTATCGGCAATAAAAGCGGCTTCTGAAAACGATTGGTTGATTACCCTGGGCATTAAACCCAGCCGACCCGATACCGGTTATGGGTACATTCAATACCTTCCCGACAAT
>CAYNTB010000050.1:0-5492 GCA_964399905.1 uncultured Bacteroidales bacterium
TATTGGCTCCCACCCCCGAAACCGGGATCAGATGGACAACTACTTTTCGTTCATGAACCGAGTGAAACCCGTAAAGCAACTGTGCATCTTCCCTGACTACAAAATGAGTATGAAGTTTGCAATTTGCCAATCCTTCAATTTTTGAATAGGTATTGAGCGAAATGTGTATTTGATAACCGATCCCATTCACATCAATGACTACATATGTTGGTGTTTTTTCAACTATTTTTCCTTCGATATAGGAGTACATTAAGCCTGGGTTTAAATTTGTAAATTCTGAATAATTATTGAAAACAGGTAAAAATACGAATTTAATTGTAGCAGAAAAATTTGACAATAAAAATTAAAAATCAGGTGGCAGTCATCAAAATCGTATACTGTTAATTTTTAATCAGTATATATAAGAAAAACAAGATGTCAGATCACAGATATTCTTAATTTTGTATATCATTTGTTTAGATATTCACAATAAATTCAAAGTAATGGATAATTTATTTAGAAAAGATGCTTTAATCTATCATTCAGAAGGAAGACCTGGTAAAATTCAAGTAGTTCCTACCAAGCCTTATTCCACCCAAAGGGACTTATCGCTGGCATACACTCCCGGAGTTGCCGATCCCTGTTTAAAAATCAAAGAAAATCCGGAAGATGTTTATAAATATACTGCTAAAGCGAATTTAGTTGCAGTTATTTCGAACGGAACAGCAGTTTTAGGCTTGGGAGATATCGGAGCCGAAGCCGGAAAACCTGTAATGGAAGGTAAAGGATTGCTATTCAAAATTTTTGCCGATTTAGATGTATTTGACATTGAAGTAGATGTTAAAGACATCGATAAATTTGTTGAAACCGTCATCAATATCGCACCCACTTTTGGAGGTATTAATCTTGAAGATATTAAAGCTCCGGAATGTTTTGAAATTGAAGACAAAATTAAAGCTGCGCTTAAAATTCCTGTCATGCACGACGATCAGCATGGTACAGCCATCATTACTGCAGCAGGGCTTCTCAATGCCTTAAAGATTAACAATAAAAAAATCGAAGAAATTAAAATTGTAGTGAATGGTGCCGGTGCCGCAGCAGTTTCGTGCACCAAGCTTTACATTGCATTGGGAGTAAAACCTGAAAATGTAATCATGCTCGACTCGAAAGGGGTTTTGCATAAATCCAGAACCGATATGAATTCGAGCAAATTACAATTTGCTACGGATAAAGATGTACACACCCTGGCCGAAGCAGTTAAAGGCGCCGATATGTTTCTGGGCCTGTCCGTTGCCGGTGTATTTAAAAAAGAAATGTTGCTCTCAATGGCAAAAGATCCCATTGTTTTTGCCTGTGCAAATCCGGTTCCGGAAATCATGTACGAAGAAGCCATTGCAGTTCGTAAGGATGTGCTGATGGGAACCGGTCGATCAGATTATCCGAACCAGGTCAATAATGTTCTTGGATTTCCATTTATTTTCAGGGGTGCAATGGATGTTCGATCAACCTGTATCAATGAAGAAATGAAATTAGCAGCCTCATATGCGCTTGCAGAATTAGCTCAGGAATCTGTTCCTGAAGAGGTAAACATTGCGTATCATGCAACGAATTTAAAATTTGGAAAAGATTATCTGATTCCTAAACCACTTGATCCCAGATTGATTGAATATGTGGCCCCTGCTGTTGCTAAAGCTGCCATGGATTCAGGAGTTGCCCAAAAACCAATTACCGACTGGGATGCCTATCGTGATGAACTGCGTAAACGTTTAGGACACAGCAATCCGTTGATCCGCCAGATTAAAGGCAGGGCAAAAAGAGATCCGAAAAGGGTTGTTTTTGCAGAAGCAGAAAATTACAAAATGCTGAAAGCTGCTGAAATTGTTCTGAATGAAAAAATTGCCACCCCCATTTTACTCGGCAATGTTGAAGTCATTGAAAATTTGATTAAGGCTAATAACCTCGAATTAAAAGATGTTGAAATCATCGATCCAAAATCAGATGAGAACAAAAAAATGCGTCACGAATTTGCTGAAAAACTGTATCAGAAAAGACAACGAAAGGGTATTACCTTAACAGCTGCCAAGGATATGCTGCATCATCGCAACTATTTCAGCCCGATGATGGTTGAAACCGGTTATGCAGACGCTATGATTTCTGGTCTGACCCGTAATTATCCCGATACACTTAAGCCGGCTTTACAGATTATTGGTAAAAAACCAGGAGCAAATATTGTATCCGGTATGTACATTATCAATACCAAAAAAGGCCCTGTCTTTTTTGCCGACTGTACGGTAAATAAAAATCCGGATGTAGATACACTGGTGGAGATTACCTTACAAACAACCTATGCTGTTGAACAATTTAAAGTTAAACCCAGGGTTGCATTTGTTTCCTATTCAAACTTCGGATCAAACGACGGGAATATTCCAACAGTTCAACGAACAGCCGTCGCCAAATTACATAAGGATTATCCGGATATGATTGTAGATGGCGAAATGCAGGCAAATGTTGCCTTGAATGCTGAGATGATCAAAGAAAACTTCCCATTCTCCAAACTTGCTGACGGACCGGCAAATACATTGATATTCCCTTATTTAACAGCAGGGAACATCGCGTATAAGCTTATGCAGGAAATGGCAAATTACGAGGTTATAGGACCTGTAATTAACGGCATGAACAAATCTGTACATGTATTGAATATGGGAAGCAGTGTTACAGAAATTGTTAACATGGTGATGATTGCAGTTGTAGATGCACAATGTGCGGAAAAAAGATTAAAAGGGGAAGTGTGTTAAACTGAAATCTTAATTTAATCATATTAAAAAAACTGCCCGAACGGGCAGTTTTTTTTGTTTTACCTCCTGTTTTTATGGAACAAGCCACATCAATTTAAATATAATTATAAATAAGCACTGTTATTGTTTTAACAATCAGATATTTATATATTTGTGGAAAATGTTTCTTCAAATTTAAAACTTTAAAAAAACAAATATGAACAAAATAACAGTTGTGGGAGCTGGCAACGTTGGAGCGACCTGTGCAAATGTAATTGCACATAAAGATCTGGCCCGCGAAGTTGTACTGGTCGATATCAAAGAAGGTGTTGCCGAAGGCAAAGCTCTTGATATTTGGCAAACCTCATCCATTAATCACTTTAACACAAGGGTAACAGGGGTAACCAATAATTATCTGAAAACAAAAGGATCGGGAGTTGTGGTTATTACTTCAGGGATTCCGCGAAAACCAGGAATGTCGAGAGACGACCTGATCAAAACCAATGCCCAGATTGTTAAAGATGTAACCGAAAAAGTTGTAAAGTATTCTCCCGAAGCGATTATTATTGTCGTTTCAAATCCTTTGGATGTGATGACCTATGCAGCCTATCTGGCATCAAACAAACCTTCAAATAAAGTATTTGGAATGGCAGGAATACTGGATACAGGACGTTATCGTGCTTTTATTGCTGATGCACTGAATGTATCTCCTAAAGACATACTTTCTTTGTCATTGGGAGGACATGGCGATTCGATGGTTCCATTGCCACGTTATACATCTGTAAACGGAATCCCAATTACTGAATTACTGGGAAAAGCCGAAATTGATAAAATTGTTGAAAGAACCCGATTGGGTGGAGGTGAGTTGGTTAACCTGATGGGGACATCCGCATGGTATGCACCCGGAGCTGCTGCAGCTCAAATGGTTGAGGCCATTGTTGACGATCAGAAAAGAATTTTCCCATGTTGTGCATGGCTTCAGGGAGAATATGGTTTAAAAGATATTTATATGGGCGTGCCTGTTAAGCTTGGTATTAACGGAGTTGAGACCATTTTTGAACTTAAACTGAATGACGATGAAAACAAATTATTGCAGGAATCAGCCAAGGATTTAAAAAAAGTAATGAAAACCCTGGATGATATGAAGCTTTTCTAAAACATACAATTATACCATAATTTAAAGCATCCTGTTGATAAGGATGCTTTTTTTGTGTAAATTTATACCAAAATCATTTCATTGGGTCGATTCAATTTACATGCAAAAAATTGTTATTCTGAGCGGTGCAGGTATTAGCGCTGAAAGTGGCCTTAAAACTTTCAGGGATCAGAATGGCTTATGGAATAATTACCGGATAGAAGAAGTGGCAAGTCCGGAAGCTTGGTCAAAAAACCCACAGTTGGTTCTTGATTTTTACAACCAAAGGAGGAAACAGCTTTTTGAAGTAAAACCTAATGCGGCGCATTATTCGCTGGCGAAACTGGAAGAAAAATACGATGTTGTGGTAATCACCCAAAATGTTGATGATTTGCATGAAAGAGCAGGCTCAAAAAATGTTTTGCACCTGCACGGAGAGTTAAAAAAAGTTAGGAGTACAATCGACGAAAATCTTGTTTATGAATTAGATGGCTGGGAACTTAAACTTGGAGATAAATGTGCAAAAGGATCACAATTGAGGCCACATATTGTCTGGTTTGGAGAGGCGGTGCCAAATATAATGAAGGCAACAAAATTAGCTGAGATGGCGGATGTTTTTATGGTAATCGGAACCTCGCTCATGGTATATCCTGCTGCTGCATTAATTAATTACGTGCCAGACGACAGTCTGAAATATATGATCGACCCAAATGCCTCTGATAACATGCACTTGAAAAACATGACTGTTTACAGAAATAAAGCAGTTGAAGGCGTGACCCATATTGTTGATCAATTACTACAGAATTGAAAAAATGAAAAAAAATATTTTAATAATCTGTACCGGAAACACTTGCAGAAGCCAAATGGCAGAGCATTTTTTAAAATCTTTAGATCCGGAATTAAATGTTAGTTCTGCCGGAACAGAACCCGGCAAAGCGGTTAGTACGCGTACCATTAAAGTGATGGCAGAGGCAGGTTTTGATTTAAGCTATTCGAAACCAAAGCATATTGACCAATTTGTAACCTCACCTTTTGATTATGTAATTACCGTATGTGACCTTGCACGCAAAAATTGCCCCGTGTTTTTCGGCCTTGTAAAAAATCGAATTCATATTGGCTTCGAAGATCCCGCACATGCCACAGGAACTGAAACTGAAGTGATGCAGCAATATCGAAAAATCAGGGATCAAATCAGGAATAGTTTTATTGAATTTTACGAACGAATAAAAAAGAGTAATCATGACTGAGCATCATCAGTATCTTCTGGGGAAATGCCAAAGATATTGTAGCTATCAGGAGCGTTCCATCTTCGAAGTAAAAATGAAACTTGATGAGTGGCAAACTCAGCCAAAAGTAGCCGAAAAAATTATCGCCCAATTAATTAAAGAAGACTATTTAAACGAAGAACGATTTGCCAAATCTTATGCGATTGGAAAATTCAGGCATAAAAAATGGGGCAAAAACCGGCTTATTTACGAATTGAATAAAACCGTCAGATTGTTTCCAAAATTTGTAGACAATCTTTCCAACTGGTATATCCGCCGATCAAGAAAAAGATTCTGGAAATCAGAAGACGATGATGACAAAAACCAGGCTTATCAGAC
>CAYNTB010000050.1:5502-9979 GCA_964399905.1 uncultured Bacteroidales bacterium
GCAAAAACCGGATTATTTACGAATTGAAGAAAAAACAAATCCCCGACCTGATTATCCAAATCGGCTTATACGAAATTGATGAGGAAGAATATTTACAGACCTTGAAAGAAATTTTATCGAAAAAAGCCATGGAAATCAAAGAATCTGATCTTTTTAAAAAAAAGTACAAACTCGCCAATTATGCAATTGGCAAAGGTTTTCATTCCGGGCTCGTATGGGAAGTAATCAATTCCGAACTTCCTTCAGAATAAAATTCGACCAATAAGCTGATTTCATATCTATTCTTGATTTTTAAAAAAAATCAGCAGCCATTTTGGTTTACTCACACAAAAAATATTGCCTTCAATTCTTCCAAAATTATCGCATTAATTTTTGTAGATTTGTTGTTAATCTACACAAAATAAATCAATGGCAACTCAGGAAGAATTTAAAAATCTGAAGAAAAGGCTGGATGCTTTAAGGAGGTATCTTTGACATTGATAAGAAAATAGATCTTATCAAAGAAGAAGAAAAACGTACCCAGGACGCTCATTTTTGGGATGATCCGAAAAATGCAGAAACCGTTCTGAAGTCAATCAAAACGATAAAAAGGTGGACCAACGCTTATCAAAAAGCTATGAGTAGTTTTGATGATCTTTTGGTGATGCAGGAGTTTTTTAATGAGGGTGATGGAAGCGAAAAGGAATTACAGGAACAGTTTAAAACAACCCTTGATTTAATCGAAGACCTTGAATTTCAAAATATGCTTTCAGGCGAAGAGGACCGATTGAGTGCCATCGTAAATATTAACCCCGGAGCAGGAGGAACCGAAAGTCAGGATTGGGCCGAAATGCTTATGCGAATGTATATTCGATGGGGCGAAAGAAACCATTATACCGTAAAACAACTCGATTATCACGAAGGAGACGGTGCAGGGATCAAGTCTGTATCGCTTGAATTTGATGGCGATCTGGCCTTCGGATATTTAAAAGGAGAAAATGGGGTTCACCGTTTGGTGCGTCTGTCGCCATTCGACTCGGCCAACAGGCGACATACCTCTTTTGCCTCGGTTTATGTGTATCCAATTGTCGACGATGATATCAATATTGAAATTAACCCTTCGGATATTCAATGGGATACATTCAGGGCCGGAGGGCCCGGGGGGCAAAATGTAAATAAAGTTGAAACAGCGGTGCGATTGCGACACGAACCCAGCGGAATTATTATAGAGTGCCAGGAAACACGCTCACAGGGGCAAAATCGGGAAAAAGCATTGCGAATGTTAAAATCGCAGCTTTACGAGATTGAATTAAGAAAGCAAAAAGAAGCACAGGCTGCCATCGAAGGGAACAAGAAAAAAATTGAATGGGGTTCTCAAATCCGTTCTTATGTGATGCATCCATACAAAATGGTAAAAGATTTAAGAACCAATTTTGAAACCTCAAATGTTCAGGCTGTTATGGATGGAGAAATCAATGATTTTATCAAAGCTTATTTAATGGAATTCGGAAATCGCTAAATAAATACCAAATATGATTACAATTTACCATAATCCCAGATGCAGTAAATCCAGAGCCGGTTTGGCTTATTTAGAATCAAAAAAACTTGAATTTAAGATCATTGATTATATAAAAAACCCGCTTAACCAGCAAGATTTGAAAACCTTACTGATGAAAATGAATAAAGGGCCGAAGGAAATTATACGTACCCAGGAAGCTATTTATAAATCTGATTTAAAAGGCAAAAATTTTACCGATGATGAATGGATCAAAATTTTAACCGAAAACCCAAAACTTATCCAGCGACCCATCGTTTCAAAAAATCACAAAGCAATTCTTGCACAACCTCCCGAAAAAATGGACGAAATTTTATAAATTGATCACATAAACCCAAAAATATGAAAAACAAACAAGCATACACCAAATTATCGGTATGGGAAGACAGCCTTGATCTGGTAAAAAGCATTTATGTGTTAACCAGTGTGTTTCCCGCAGATGAAGCCAAAACACTGGTCGATCAATTAAAAAACCGTGTTCTGGAAATACCGATAGGTATTTCACAAGTTATGACCAATGAAAATTTAAGTGAACGGCGCACCTCTTTAAAAAAATCTCATCAAATTCTTTCTGAGCTGGAAACTTTACTGATCATCGCCAATAAACTAAATTTTATCTCAGAAAAAGATGTTGATGAATTCAATACCAAAAGTCAGGCAATCGCTATGCACATCAATGGTTTGATCATGAAATTTAAACCAACACTGACCAAATCAGGAAATCAATTATAGAAGCAGACTTATTATTAATCGTCGAAAAAAAATCAATTAACATAAATCAATGCATCAATTTATAGAAAATTGATGGTCTAATTAAAAAAATAAATATCATGCCAACACCCGAATTTAAATACCATGAGCCTTTTCCGTTGGGAAAAGACAAAACTGAGTATTACCTGTTAACAAAAGATCATGTATCTGTTTCCGAATTTGAAGGGAAACCCATTGTTAAAATTGAAGCCGAAGGATTGACAAAATTGGCCAATGCTGCCTTGCGCGATACTTCATTTTTGCTCAGGCCGGATCACCTTAAACAGGTGGCAGCCATTCTTGTTGATGCTGAAGCAAGCGAAAACGACAAATATGTGGCACTGACCATGTTAAGAAATGCAGAAGTATCAGCAAAAGGAGATCTCCCATTTTGCCAGGATACAGGAACCGCAACCATTGTAGCCAAAAAAGGCCAGCAAATCTGGACCGACGGTAAGGATGAAGAAGCCCTTTCGAAAGGCGTTTACAAAACCTATACCGAAGAAAACCTGCGCTATTCGCAAACCATTCCGCTGGATATGTACAATGAAATAAATTCCGGTACAAATTTACCTGCACAAATTGATATTTTGGCCACAGGCGGCGACGAATATAAATTCCTCTTTGTGGCAAAAGGCGGTGGATCAGCAAATAAAACAAGTTTGTTTCAGCAAACAAAAGCACTCTTAAATCCGGCAAGCCTCGAAAGTTTTTTGATTGATAAGCTGAAATCTCTGGGTACAGCAGCCTGCCCTCCTTATCACGTAACCTTTGTTATTGGGGGCACCTCTGCCGAAACAAATTTAAAAACCGTAAAGCTGGCCTCTGCAAAATATTACGATGAGCTACCAGTCCAGGGAAATCCGGGCGGGCAGGCATTTCGTGATACTGCACTCGAGGAAAAGATATTGGATGCAGCTTATAAACTCGGGATCGGTGCGCAATTTGGTGGTAAACATTTTGCCCTCGACATTCGCATTGTCAGATTACCGAGGCATGGTGCAGCCTGTCCGGTTGGGATGGGCGTATCCTGTTCTGCCGACCGTAATATCAAAGCAAAAATCAATAAAGACGGTATCTGGATCGAAAAATTGGAATCGAACCCGGCAAAATTCATTCCTGAAAAATTCAGAAAAGAAGATGAGGGTGGAGCCGTTCATATTGACCTTAACCTGGGAATGAAAAATATTTTGGCTGAGCTTACCAAACATAAAGTGGGTACCCGTTTATCATTGAACGGAACCATAATTGTGGGACGCGATATTGCCCATGCAAAACTGAAAGAACGCATCGACAATGGCGAAGGGCTGCCCCAATACATCAAAGATCATCCGATTTATTATGCCGGACCCGCAAAAACGCCCAAGGGCATGGCATCAGGTTCATTTGGCCCCACAACTGCCGGACGCATGGATTCTTATGTGGACCTGTTCCAGTCAAATGGCGGCAGTATGGTAATGATTGCCAAAGGAAACCGGAGCCAACAGGTGACCGATGCCTGTAAAAAACATGGCGGATTTTATTTGGGAAGCATTGGCGGGCCCGCTGCCATCCTCGCCCAGGATAATATCACCAAAGTTGAGTTGCTGGAGTATCCGGATCTTGGGATGGAAGCCATTTACCGCATCGAAGTAAAAAACTTCCCGGCCTTTATCCTGGTTGATGATAAGGGGAATGATTTTTATAGTTAGTAGGCAGTAGTTCGTGGTGGGTAGTAAAAATAAAGAATCAATTTGATTTCTTTATTTTTACTACTGACTACCGTCTAACTAACCACTACCCTCTACCAACTACCCTCTACCAACTTACAACCACCAACTTCTATATTCATTAATAATCAATTGCTTTCAAAATTTTTAGGTTATTTTTGTTGGTACATAAACATTAAACATCATGTACCGAACAGAATATGATACCCTTGGAGAAGTAAAGGTACCTTCCGGTAAATATTGGGGTGCCCAGACACAACGATCCCTTGATAATTTCAAAATTGGCGGTCAATTAATGCCTATCGAAATAATCCATGCTTTTGCTGTTCTGAAAAAAGCCGCCGCTCTAACCAACCAGGAACTGGGGGTTCTGACGCCGGAAAAATCAGATCTGATCGTGAGCGTTTGCGATGAGATTATAGCGGGACAACTGGATGAACATTTTCCCTTGGTTGTATGGCAAACCGGATCGGGAACCCAGACC
>CAYNTB010000051.1:0-9971 GCA_964399905.1 uncultured Bacteroidales bacterium
ATCGATGCACGATGAGTTTGCGGCGGCGGCACGCGAAAATGGCAAGGTTGTTGAAATTAACCTGTCGGCGAACCTATTTAATCCCGCGTATCCGGAGGGGTTTGCGAAAGACTATCTTCAGTATATCGGGTTTCTGAAATCGTGTAACCATCATCGTGCTGTTGGGTAGCATCAAGGGCTAAGTGGCCGAATACAGTTGAGGTAAACAATTTTTTGCTGAGCCAGATCGATCCGATCAATGAGATAAATACCGCAGTGATAACCGTAAAGAAAGATTGGATCAACGGGTTGAAATTAATAAGTTTCCCGTCAAGTATAATTGAATCTACCATGCTGAGTGTCAGCCCCACGATCATTAAAAATACACCAGCTATTCCGGTAATGCCGAAGCCCGGAATGGCGAAAATTTCGATGGCGATCAGTACCAGCCCTACAGCAAATAAAAGGATTTCCCAATTTTCAGCCAGGCCTTCGAGGTACAAAGGTGCAAAATACAGTAAAGCGGCACCGACTGCTGCAACAGATGGGAATCCCAATCCCGGTGATTGTAATTCGAAATAAATACCGCCGATGATAACCATGATAAGCAGTCCGGAAATATATGGTTTTATGAGGAATCCGATTATCCGGTCCAATGGTGTAATTATTTGCTCGATGAGCTGGTAGTTGTCGTATCCAGCCAATTTGAGAACTTCATTAATGTTCTCTGCGGATCCTTCGCAGTAATTATTTTCAATCGCTTCTTTGGTCGTAAAAGTGAGCACACTTCCTGTATCAATCACATTTTCGATATATATTTTGGGGTCAACCATAGCCTGGGCAATATCTGCATCGCGTCCGGTTGCTTCGGCAGTGGATCTCATTAGTGATCTCATGTATGATTGATATTTATCGGGCAAAGGCTTACCGCTTTGGTCAACCACAGTTGCCGCACCTATATTCGCCCCGGGGCGCATATAAATCCGATCACATGCAATTGAAATTAATGCACCAGCCGATGCTGCATTATTATCAATAAATACATAAACAGGGATTTCCGATTGAAGAATTATGGTTCGGATGGAGTCGGCAGCGTCGAGCAGCCCGCCATATGTATTCATGTGAATGAGTATAAGATTGGCATCAATTGTCCGGGCTTCTTCAAATGCTTTTTTTGTTGTTCGCCAAACAGGTGGAGCAATTTCTTCTTTTATGTCAAATTTGTAGACTTTCTGAACACTGTCCGATTGAGAATAAACAGTTTGAAGCAATATTAATTGCGACAGGATTAAAAAGCCCCTGATGATATGTTTAGTGAATGTTTTCATATTGATCGTTGATGTTAAAGCACTAGTTTTGGTCCTTATGCATTTTTTTATAAAGTTTTTTCCAGGCCCTGGTGCGCCAGTATTTTTTACGCCAGTATTTTCCCCAGCTAATGTTGGTCCATAGGCGTTCGTGCAAATAATAAAAAGCCAGTTTTGCAACAACATCTATTGTTGTGATGAAAGTAGCGGTTTCCAAAACCTCATTGAAAGTCTTGTCGGAATATCTTCGGAATATAACAAAAGTGATTAAAAAGGTTGTGGATGAAGCTATTATTCTCCAGCTGATGGCCTTCATGATGCTACGTACCGGGCTGTCTTTGACGAGGTTTTTAGTTGCGTTATTGTTTTTTTCTTCCATATATCTTTGTATACACTAATTACAAGTTTAGTCTTTTTTAAGGATTTATGCAAAGTGGGATTTGATTGTTTTAACCAATTGTTGATGGATCTTAGCATTAGAAGCAATGATCTCTTTTCCGAAAATAAAATCAGAGGCTCCATTGAAGTCTGAATTTGTTCCACCTGCCTGTTGCAGAATAAAAGAACCGGCTGCTACATCCCACGATTGCAGGCCATATTCATAAAACCCATCGAATCTACCGCAGGCTACATAAGCCAGATCGGCAGCAGCTGATCCTAAACGTCTTAAACCCCTGGTGTTTTTCATAAAATATTTGAAGAGTCTGAGATATTCATCAAGCCTGCCATAATCATAATAAGGAAATCCAGTGGCAAGCAATGAGTGGTTTAAATCGGAAGTTTTTGAAACTTGTATGGGACGATTGTTCAGGTATGCCTTTTCATTTTTCCAGGAATAGAAACATTCATCTTTATTTATTTCATAAACAACCCCCATAACAATCTCAGATTTATAGGATAATGCAATACTGATACAGTAAATGGGAACCCCATGAACAAAATTAGTGGTGCCAATTTCGGATCAAAATGTGCTCTTTACCAGCGCGGCCAGCCTCGTCAAAGGCGACCTCTCCGGGCTGCAGGATACGACGGGGTATGAGTATTTCTACTTCGTTCGTTTTCCGTTTCAGATTGGGTTTCTATTTTTGGACTTTCTTCAGCAATAAATTGTGAATCAGGAATTATTTTTGAAAGCTCTGAAATCAATCTTTCTTCGGAGGTCTTATCCACATAGGTTACCAAATTATGCAATCCTTTGAATTCTATATCAGTCGCATGAAGTTTGTGTGACTGTTCCTGAATAAAACTACCAACGGCCCTAGAGAGGTTACAAGCTTGGTTAGTGATGATTTTCAGGTTCATCCGATTTTATTTTTAATGATTTAAAAGTGTGTTGTTTTTTAAAAAAGATTAAGCCTAAAATGCCTGTCAGAATCAAAAAAACAGAAATTATCTCTGCCTGTGTTATTTCTGAATTAAAGATATGATAAGTTTCATTAATTCTTATTTTTTCGATGAAAAAACGTTCGATCCCGTTTAAAATAAGGTACAATGAAAACAATTGGCCTGGAATATTTATTTTTTTCCGGATAAACCAAAGAAATAGGAACAGGATTAAACAAACACTTGTTTCGTATATAGGGGTTGGAAAAACAGGATTGGCCAGATGATAGCAGTTTGGCCCTGTACAACCTTCAATTAATACACCCTGGTTTAAAACATTGTGTGGGTAATCGTAGGCCCATGCCCAATCAGGTAAAAACGAAAGCCATTCTGGTTTGGGATCCAAATTGACGATTCCCCAGTCACCATCCCCGGCAACCTGACAGCCGATCCGCCCAATGGCATAGGCAATCATTAAAGCCGGTGCAACTGCATCGGCAAGATGGGGCCAGTATATTTTGTTTTTTCGGGCATATAAAATCAATGTAATTGCTGCCACAATCAGTCCGCCATAAAAGGTGAGCCCACTAAATGACAATAATGATTCTATCGGGTTGGCCAAAAATTCATCCATGTTTTCGAGTTGATGAAAGATTTTGGCACAAATAATCCCTGAAACTGCTGCAATAAATACAAGGCTGCCGGTCAGATCATAAGCATGAATCACTTCTTCTTTCCATTCAGGTTCAGTTAGTTGTAATTTTTTCTTTTTCCGATAAGTTGAATAAGCAAAATAGGCGGCAAAAATTAATCCGCCCCATATGTTGCCCTGGCTTGAAAATAAAAATTCGCTGGGATGGTCGGCAAAATAATCGTAGTTAAATATTGCATCAACTAGCTTGAAACCGATCAGAAATCCTACGATAAGCGGAAAAATAAAATCTTTGATTTGAGGAGCTTGTCCGATCAGTATTTTTCTCGTTTGGCTGGGAATTAATCCGAGCCCTTCTTTTCTTTTTAATTCAAAATATAAAATGATTGCGGCAACCACAAATGCGAGTGCCACAAAGAAACCATAGCTTTGTATGGGGAGATTGATGTTTGTTCCCAACACATCATTTAATAAATCACTGAATTTCGGATACATAATTATGCTTCTAAAAAGTTTATCGAAAAAACACCATCTTTATCTATATCAATGAGTTGAACTGGAATAATCCTGTTTGTCAGGTTTGAATTAAAGGGTGTTTTAACTTTAATATAGTTTTCAGTAAAACCATGCATATAGCCGTTATTATTGTCAGATTCGAACAGTACTTTTGATTTGAACCCGATATGATCATTATAAAATTGTAATTTTTTTCGGTTTGATAATTGTTGAAGTTTCTGACTTCTTTGTTTAATCACAACCGAAGGAACTTTATTGGTGTTCTTCGATGCCAATGTTCCAGGCCGGTCAGAATATGAGAATACATGGGTGTATGTAATTTCAGTATCTCTTATAAAATTATAGGCCTCTTCAAATTCTTCATCGGTTTCACCGGGGAACCCTACAATTACATCGGCAGCAATCAGGCAATGTGGCATTAATTCTTTGATTGTTTTTACGCGGTCGGCAAATAAAGCAGGAGTGTACCTGCGCTTCATTGCCTTAAGTATGTTTTTACTTCCTGATTGCAATGGAATATGAAAATGAGGCAGAAATTTATCGGACCGGGCGACAAATTTGATAATATCATTCGAAAGCAGATCCGGCTCAATGGATGAAATTCTGATTCGTTCAAGTCCGTCGATGGTGTCAAGTTCCCTGATCAGGTCAAAAAATGATTCGTTATTTCTCTTTCCAAAATCACCAACATTAACCCCTGTTAAAATTATTTCCTGGATTTCACTCTTGGCAATTTCATGGGCAACTTTTAGGGTGCTTTCAATGGTATTTGATCTGCTTCGGCCCCTGGCTGCAGGGATGGTGCAAAAACTACAAAAATAATCGCATCCGTCCTGGACCTTTAAAAATGAGCGGGTGCGATCGCCGGATGAATAAGTCGGATAAAAATTGAAATCGGTTTTTAAATCAGAAATAGCAATAATGGGTTGATCAATTTTGTTGTTTTCGAGTTGATGAAGATGTTCCAGAACTTTGAATTTATCATTATTCCCTAAAACAAGGTCGATTCCATCCATTTCGGCCAACTCTGCTGGCCTTAATTGAGAAAAACATCCGATAATGGCAATTTTTGCATCCGGATTTCTTTTATGTGCCTGTTTGATAGCGGCCTTGCACTTTTTTTCTGCATTTCCGGTAACCGAACACGAATTGATTACATACACATCTGCTTTTTCCTTAAATGCAACAGCCTCAAATCCATCTTTTAAAAAGGATTTTGAGATACTGGAAGTTTCGGAAAAATTCAATTTACAGCCGAACGTCTGAAATGCTACCTTCTTCTTCATAATAAACACAAAGATACTTTATTACTTTAAAACTTTGTCGGGCTTGACATCAATATATTTCTGGAGCAAAATCCCACCGATAATAAAACACAGACCGATGATGGTGGATGGAAGAATGTTTTCGCCAACAGAAATTCTGATAAATATCAGGGCCATAAAAGGAGAGAGGTATACAAGATTACTAACCTTGGCAGTGTTGATTGATAAACTTAAAGCTTTGAGCCATAAAAAATAAGTGATCCCCATTTCAAACAGGCCAATATAAACGGATCCCAGGATGGCATTTCTGACTGGCCATTGAATATCGTTAATAATCAAACAACTAATTAAAATGTAAACGACTCCGAAGCAGAAATTCAAACATAGTTTTATAATTTCATCTCTTTTGTCCTTTATGTTTAATATCCAGTAAAGTGCCCAAAATACTGCACTTCCGCTTGCCAGAATAACCCCTAAAACATTACTGAAACGCAGGGATAAAACATGACCTTCGGTTGAAATTATAATAATCCCCATGAAACTTATCAGTATGGCTAGGATACTTATTATTTTGATCTTTTGTTTCAATAGTGGTATGGAAAAAAGCACCAGAACAATGGGCCAGATATAATTTAGGGTTCCGGCTTCCTGTGCTTTTAGTAAAGTATAAGCTTTAAACAGAATGAAATAATAAAGAAAAGGGTTTAAAAACCCCATAATTGCAGAACTTAAATAATCTTTTGGGCGCAATGATTTTAATAAGCTGAGTTTTTTTTGGAAGAGTAGAATGGTAAATAAAATGATTAAAGAAGTTATACTGGCAAACAATAGAAGTAAGGTGTAGTCAATATATTGCAGGGTAATTTTAAAAGCCGAACTCATTGTTGACCAAAATAATATGGCTGTGAGTGCAAAAATATATGCTCTTGTTTGTGGCTTCATGCACTAGTATATTTGTGCCCAATCGGGAAAAACATTCGTTTCGATACCAAAAACATAGCTGCCCAGAAAATAGGTTGCCAGCGTAATTATAATTGCACCAACGATATTTAAAACAATCCCGGTTTTTGCCATGTCGATGATGCTAACTTTTCCGGTACCGAAAATAATGGCGTTGGGAGGAGTGGCAACAGGTAACATAAATGCCATGGATGCTGACAGTGTAGCAGGAATCATAAATAGCAGTGGATTAATTTGTGTACTTACTGACAAACCGGCCATCACAGGTAGTAACATTTCTGTTGTGGCAACATTAGAGGTAAGTTCGGTTAAAAATGTCATCATTAAAGCGATGATTAATACAATAAAAATAGGATGGATGCTTACCACCCAGCTCAACTGATTCCCGAACCATAAAGACAATCCCGATTCTTTGAATCCACTGGCCAAAGCAAAACCTCCGCCAAATAAAAGTACAATGTGCCAGGGTATGGATTGAGCAGCTTCCCAGTCCATGAGTTTGGTTTTTCGATCCTCTTTCGAAGGGATGAAAAATAAGATCACTGACATTCCAATAGCAACAGTCCCGTCATTTAAATAAGATGGATTAGAAAAAATATTTGCCCAGCCAGGAATAGTAAATGAGCCGAAAGAGATATCGGAACGGAATATCCATAGAAAAGCCAAGGCAATAAAGTCAACCAGAATGATTTTTTCTTCATATCCGATGGGTCCCAGGTTTTTATATTCAGTTTTAAATGCAAAACGATCGACCCCGTCCAATTTTTTTTGTTTGGGTTTATAGATCTGATATAAATATACCCATGTAAACACGAAGCAAATGATACTGACAGGCATGGCAAATGCCAACCAGTTTGCAAATGAAATTTCCGGTGCTTCTGGAAACATGATCTGAAAAATACGCATGAAGGATAAATTCGGGGGAGTGCCTACAAGTGTAGAGATTCCACCGATAGATGCACTATAAGCGACCCCAAGAAATAATCCCGTGGCATATTTACCCAATTTCTCCCGGTCGATATTTTCTTCCAGTTTTTGTACAATTGATAGAAGTATCGGAACCATCATCATTGTGGTGGCAGTATTTGAAATCCACATGGATAATACAGCGGTTGAAATCATAAAACCCAGTAAAATTCTGGCAGGGCTGATTCCTGTATGCATCAAAATTTTTAAAGCGATTCTTTGATGAAGGTTCCATTTTTGCATGGCGATTGCAACAATAAAGCCACCAATGAACAGGAATATTACATGATTAAAATATGTTGATGAAACATCTTTGCCGTCCATTACTCCAAGTGCCGGGAATAATACAACCGGAATTAATGCAGTTACGGCCAAAGGAACGATTTCAGTGATCCACCAAATTGCCATCAGCAAAGCAATGGCGAGCGTATAAGTAACTTCAGGTTGCCCGGGTTCCAGGTTGCCAAAAAATACGATGAGAAAGAATAAAATTAATCCGCCAAAAAGGCCGATTTTTTGTTTCAGGTTAAGCAAAGAAAAATTCAGCTGCATATTTAAGGGTTTAATATCAAATTTATAAAAATTAGTCAAACTCCATCCATAAACTTAAGGTAAATCTTATGCAATCGTTCCAGGTCTTGACTAAATTATTAATTTTGCTGCTTAATATTAAACTCAGGTAAATATGAAAAAGTTGGGCGTTGTAGCTTTTGGTGGTAATGCATTATTACAGGCAGGGCAAAAAGGTACCATTGAAGAACAAGAAAGAAATGCCTATGAGTCTGGCGAAAGATTGGTATCACTTATAGAAAGAAACTATAATATAGTTATTACCCATGGAAATGGCCCCCAGGTTGGCAATATTTTATTGGCCAACCAGGCCGGTAATAAATTGTTTGGATTACCCGAAATGCCCCTCGATATTTGTGTGGCTTATTCGCAGGGATTTATTGGCTATATACTCGAACAACAATTAAGAAATGTACTTCAGCTAAAGGACCTCGATAGGGATATTATCACCATTATCACTCAAATTTTGGTGAATAAGGATGACCCTGCTTTTTCTAATCCGACGAAGCCGATTGGACCTTACTATACCAAAGAAGAGGCTGAACAAATTATGAAAGATGGACAGTCTAAATTTGCAGAAGACCCAAAGGGGAGGGGCTGGCGCAAGGTTGTAGCTTCTCCGAAGCCTTTGGTGATCTCAAATAAAAAGTCGATTGAACGAATCGCCCGTGATGGGCAAATCGTAATTGCAGTTGGTGGTGGCGGAATCCCGGCTTTTTATGTTGAGCCCAATAAAATGCAAGGGATTGATGCGGTGATTGACAAAGATCTTGCCTCGGCTTTATTGGCATCTCAAATTAATGCCGATAAACTATTTATCTTAACAGACGTCCCAAAGGTTTGTTTGAATTTTAATACTCCTCAGGAGAAAAGTCTGGATCGGATTACGATTGCACAGGCCAGAAAATATCTGGAAGAGGGTCATTTTGCAGAAGGAAGTATGGCCCCGAAAATAAGGGCAGCCGTTCACTTTGTTGAACACAGTGGTAAAGATGCAATTATAACCAAAAGCACACATTTAGGTATTGATAATGGTGGAACCAGGGTTGTAATGGTATAGATAATTCTAAGCGTGGGTTTTAACAAAAAATGCCACTTTCTCCAGGGATGTAATCATGTCATACTCTTCGAGGTAGATATGACCGGGTACATGGACAGGCTTCGGCGTATAATTCAAAATTCCTTTAATTCCGGCATTTACCAGTTTTTCTGCTATTTCGGGAGCTGCACCTGCCGGAACGGTAATAATTGCAATTGATATATTTTCTTTACGGATAATTTCACTTAACTGATCAATATGATATCCTTTTACACCAGAATATATTCGATCGGTTTTATCAGGGTTATTGTCGAAAGCTGCTACAATTGAAAGCTTTGTACGTTTTCCATTGAAATAATTGATCATCGCCCTACCCAGGTTTCCAACACCAACCACCGCTACATTTAAACCTTCTTTTGTATCGATAATGTCGCCAATTAAATCAATCAATTCCTGTATGTTATATCCTTTCCGCAAAGTACCTGTGTATCCGATCAACATGATGTCCCTTCTAACCTGAACAGGTGTAATGTGTTGTATTTTAGCTATTTCATGAGAAAATATGTGCGTTTTCCCTTTAGCAGCGCATATTAACAATGCCCTGCGGTATTGACTTAGTCTTTCTATAGTTTTATGCGGTAAGTGCTTCATCGAGCTGCGATATTAGTTCATTAATTTCTAAAGTATCGCAAATTTAGATTTTGGTAAAATAAAATGCAAGAAAATTGTTAATTATTTAACAAGATAAACTTATTTTAAAATCACAACATTATTGCTTTGTATTAAAAGACTTAGGATGTTGATTGCAAATATTTTACAAAATGTTTTCCGGGTAAAGAATTTAAGCGCTGCTTTTTACAAGCGTTTTTATAAGTTCATACCATGCCTCCATTCCTTCTCCTGATTTTACGGAAAGTTCGATAAATTTAAGATGATGATTTACCTGCAAAGCATAAGTCTTTGCTTTTTCAACATCAAAATCGACATAGGGCAACAGATCCATTTTATTAATGATGCAAATGTCGGAGGTGTGAAACATATTGGGATATTTAATGGGCTTGTCTTCTCCTTCAGTTACACTGATAATGACAACTCTTTTTGTTTCGCCTAAATCAAACATCGATGGGCAAACCAGATTTCCAACATTTTCAATCACCAGAATACTGTTGTTTTGGGGGTCCAGTTTATGTACTGCTTTTGCAATCATATCGGCATCCAGATGGCAACCATTGCCTGTGTTTACCTGAACCACCGGTGCCCCTGCTGCCTCGATCCGGTTGGCATCATTCATGGTTTGCTGATCGCCTTCAATTACATATAGAGGAAGCTTGTTTTGCATCTCCTTAATGGTTCGTTCTAGCAATGATGTTTTACCGGAGCCTGGAGAACTTACT
>CAYNTB010000052.1:0-9926 GCA_964399905.1 uncultured Bacteroidales bacterium
ATCACGACCCCGCCATTTTCAATTAACTCAACCAGGATGGCCATTTAACGGCATACAAGCACAGTATGAACCAATACCCCATGTAGCGGTACGGAGAAAACCCACATCAACAGGGTTTATACTTTGGAAAGCTTGAGGATGTATTTGAACAATTGCATGGCAAAGAAATATCATTTAATAACCTAACCGACCTTGATGCAGCCATTCATTTGATTTCAGAATTTACCGAACCAACCATCGCAATTTTAAAACACAATAATGCCTGTGGGCTTGCAAGCCGCGAAAACCTTAAAGATGCCTGGAAAGATGCATTGGCCGGAGATCCAATTTCTGCCTTTGGCGGGGTCATTATTTCCAATCAGCCCATTGAGCCAGATTGTGCCGAAGAAATCAATAAATTGTTTTTTGAAATCATTCTCGCCCCCGCATACAAAAATAAAAGCCTTGATCTGTTAAAATCTAAGAAAAATAGAATAATTTTACAGAAGAAAGCGTTTAATTTTCCTGTAAAACAATTTAAATCGGTATTAAACGGTGTTTTGGTACAAGATAAAGACCTGAAAACCGAAACATCTGAAAATTTTGAGGTGGTTACCTTAACCAAACCAAATGATTCAGAAACAGAAGATTTGGTTTTTGCCAATAAAGTTGTTAAGCACACAAAATCCAATACCATTGTATTGGTAAAAAACAAACAACTTATTGCAAGCGGTGTAGGACAAACATCAAGGGTTGACGCCTTAAAACAAGCAATTTTAAAGGCAAAAACTTTTGGATTTGATTTAAAGGGTGCGGTTATGGCTTCGGATGCATTTTTTCCATTTGCCGATTCGGTTGAAATTGCACATGAAGCAGGAATTACGGCTGTGGTTCAGCCGGGTGGTTCGGTCAGGGATCAGGATTCGATAAATTATTGTAACCAAAATAAAATATCGATGGTTTTTACCGGAATTAGGCATTTTAAACACTAATTAACTTTTAATTTAAATATTACTAAAAAAACAAAATATGGGCCTGTTCTCATTTTTAACGAAAGAAATTGCTATTGACTTAGGAACCGCCAATACTATTATTATTTATAACGATAAGGTTGTTGTTGATGAACCATCTATTGTAGCACTCGAAAGAAATACCGGAAAAATTATTGCGGTGGGTAAAAAAGCCATGATGATGCATGGAAAAACCCATGAAAACATAAAAACGATTCGTCCTCTTCGCGATGGAGTAATCGCTGATTTTCAAGCCGCCGAATATATGATCCGCGAGTTTATCAAAATGATTGATACCAGAAAATCCTTGTTTCCTCCGGCTCTTACACTGGTTATCTGTATTCCTTCAGGAATCACAGAAGTTGAAGAACGGGCCGTTAAGGATTCGGCTGAACAAGCTGGTGCCAAAGATGTTAAATTAATACACGAACCGATGGCGGCAGCCATTGGTATTGGTATTGATGTATTGGAACCAACCGGAAATATGGTGATTGACATTGGAGGCGGAACAAGCGAAATAGCTGTTATTGCTCTTGGCGGGATTGTAAATAATAAATCGATACGCATTGCCGGCGATGATTTTAATGCCGATATCGAAGAATATATGCGCAAACAGCATAATATTACCATCGGTGAACGTACCGCAGAAAGAATTAAAATTGAAGTTGGTGCAGCATTGCCCGATTTGGAAAATCCACCCGATGATTATGCTGTTCATGGTAGGGATATGCTCACCGGAATTCCAAAAGAAATCATGGTGAATTCGGCCGAAATTGCCCGGGCCCTCGATAAATCGATTTCAAAAATTGAAGCCGCGGTTTTAAATGCCCTCGAAATGACACCCCCCGAATTATCTGCCGATATTTATCGGACAGGTATTTATCTGGCGGGCGGTGGTTCAATGCTAAGGGGTCTTGATAAAAGAATCCATTTAAAAACCAAATTGCCCGTTCATGTTGCCGAAGATCCTTTAAGGGCTGTTGCACGGGGTACCGGAATTGCCCTGAAAAATTATGATAAATTTACTTTCCTGATTAAATAAATCGGGTATTAATTTTTTTGTTTTTTATTAATGAAATAGATAAAAATGCGATATTTTTTTGCATTTCTGAGGAGACATAATATTTTTTTCCTGTTTATAATCCTGGAAATTTTCGCTTTTTTATTAATGATTAATCGAAAAAATTATCAGGGTTCTGTATTTATTAACAGTACCAGCCAGTTTACCGGTTCTATCAATAAAGCCTATTCAGATATTCTTGATTATTTTGCCCTAAAAAAAACAAATGAACTTCTTTTTACAGAAAACGAATACCTGAAAAACTTAAAGTTTACCCAGGTTCAATTTGATAGTATTCCACAACCACCTGACACAATTTATAGATACATCGGTGCAAAAATAATTTCAAAATCGATTCATAAACCTGATAATTATCTGATGCTTGATAAAGGTGCCAAAAATGGGGTGAAAATTGATATGGCCGTAATTTCAGGTGATGGTATAGTTGGTTCGGTTATTGCGGTTTCAGAAAATTATTGTTCTGTAATGTCGGTTTTACACAGCAACAGTAAAATAAGTGCCAAAATCAAAAAAAATAATCAATTGGCAAATATTTTATGGGGCAATACAAATTATTCAAAGGGAACCCTGGAAGACATTCCATCGCACCTTGAATTACTATACGGGGATTCTATTGTAACCTCCGGTTATTCGTTAATTTTTCCTGAAAACATCCTAATTGGGACCGTTGAAAATTATTTTTCAGAGGCAGGGCTCAATTTAAACAAGGCGATCATAAAATTTTCTACCGATTATAACAGCCTAAAATATGTTTATATCATCGAAAACCTTAGAAAAGAAGAACAAATGATGTTAAAAAGGGAGGTGGAAAATGAGTAGGGTGATTTTTAAAATAATTTTCAGTTTTATCATTCTTGTATTTTTACAAATATATGTATTGAATAATATTCAATTTCTGGGTTATGCCAATCCCTATCTGTATATTTTATTCATATTAATACTTCCACTCGAAACCCCAAAATGGTTGCTTCTGTTGATGGGTTTTATAATGGGTTATGTTATCGATTATTTTTCATTCACCATTGGCCTGCATATTTCCGCAACTGTTTTAATTGCCTATTTGCGCCCTAAAGTTATACATATAGTTGTTCCCAAGCTGGAGCCCGGGCCGGAGGTTAAAATAAGCATTAAACAACTTGGTTTTAAATCATTTCTATTATATACGGGTATTTTGGTATTTGTGCATCATTTGGTTTTATTCTTTGTTGAAATTTTTAAACTAAGCAACTTTTTTGAAACACTTAAACACGCAAGTATAAGTTCGTTTTTAACCATATTGCTGATTATTATCGGTCAATATCTGTTTTATTCGAAAAAAAAATAAAGCCTTAATTTTCAATATATTCAAGCTTTTATTTGTTTTGTATTCAATATTTTATAATTTTTGCCGAACATTTTCAAACTTAACTTAAAATAAAATGAAAAAATTAATCTATTTATTACTGATCTCCCTTATCGTTGTTTCATGCACTTCTCAATCGAATAAGGAAAATACTTATTCCATTAAACTTAATTTAACCGGTGCTGAAAATGCAACTTTTTATCTGTCTCAACGCAAAAGCGGAGAATGGCTTCAACTCGACTCTACCAGTGCAGCTGCTTCAATGACATTTAAAGGTCAGATTGAATTTCCGGAAATGTATTATATCAATATTAAAGACAAAAGAGGTAACATTCCGGTATTTGTTGATGCCTCCGATATTGTAATTACGGGAAGCGTCGACAGCCTTCGACAAATTAAAATAAGTGGTTCTCCTTCACAAGATGAATTAAATGCTTTTACGGAACAAACCAAAGTGTTTGATGATCAACTGCAAAATTTATACATGGAGTACCGCTCGGCAGCCGAAACCCAAAATGAAGAATTAAAGAGTGAACTTGAAAAACAAATGGAATCAGCCAATCAACAAAAAATTGATTTTACCTATGATTACATTCTAAAAAATAATGCAAGTGTTGTTGCCGCATTTCTTGCTTATCAAAACAATTATTATTTTGAGCTCTCACAATTACAGGAAATCACTGCTGCTTTTGATCCATCAATTGAACAATCAACCTATGTTCAAACACTTAAAGAAAGGGTTGCTGTTCTGGAATCAGTAGCTATTGGTAAAAAATACATTGATTTTACAATGACCAATACCGTTGGAGATTCTGTTTTGTTCTCATCCATGCTCAGCGGCAAATACACTTTGGTTGATTTTTGGGCTGCATGGTGCGGACCCTGCAGAAGAGAAAATCCAAATGTTGTGGCGGTTTATAATGATTATAAAGATAAAGGCTTTGATGTGATTGGAATTTCGCTCGACCGCGACAAGGATCAATGGCTCGAGGCAATTGAAGCCGATCAATTAACCTGGCACCATGTTTCTGATCTTCAGTATTGGAACAGCATGGCCGCTAAATTATATGGTGTAAATTCTATTCCTCATAGTATTTTACTCGATAAGGATGGAATTATTATTGCCAAAAACTTAAGGGGTGAAGAATTAAGAAATAAAATTGCTGAATTACTGGATTAATTTATTTATAAGTTCTAAATAAAAAAGCCGGATTACTCCGGCTTTTTTATTCACGAATATTTTGTTCCTTCCATAATTTTTGAAATGATTTTTCTTCAACCTTTGGTAATTCGCGATGGGTACCCCAGCTTTTTTTAAAAAATTGTTTTAATAACAGATTTTTACTTTTTCCGCCCAGCATATCAAGTTTTTTACGACTCAACATACTTTGTTTCCAAAAATTGATGATAAACTTTTCTTTCCCGCTATAATATTTTTTCTTTACGGTATCATTTCTGTTAACGAGCAATAATTCGTGCAAAGGAATATTTACCGGACACACTTCGGTGCATTTTCCACATAAAGTTGATGCAAAACTTTGATGCTTATATTCTTTAAAATCGATCATAAATGGATTGATTACCGCTCCAATTGGTCCGCTATATGTTGTTTTATAAGCATGTCCACCAATGGTTTTATACACAGGACAAATGTTTAAACAGGCACCACATCTGATACAAGACAGTGCCTGACGCTGCCTGTCCTGGGCCAATAAATCAGTGCGTTTGTTATCCAGTAAAACCAGGTACATTTTTTCCGGCCCGTCATTTTCATCTGTTTTTCGTGGTCCTGTAACAATTGAATTGTAAACAGAAATATTTTGTCCGGTTCCGTGGGTTGCCAGTAAGGGTAAAAATAAATCCAAATCACTTAATTTTGGAATCATTTTTTCGATACCGGCGATTACAATATGTATTTTGGGAAATGCCATGGTCATCATACCATTTCCTTCATTTTCGGTAAGCGAAATACCGCCGATATTGGCTATTAAAAAATTTGCTCCGCTAATTCCCAAATCAGCTTCAATGAATTTTTCTCTCAATAATTTTCTAACGAAATCCGTTAATTCTTCGGGCGATAAATTAATATCTGTATTAAACTTTTCATTAAATAGAAATGCAATGTCTTCTTTTGATTTATGCATAGCAGGGGTAACAATATGATAAGGTTTCTCTCCTGCCAGCTGCACAATATATTCGCCAAGATCAGTTTCGATCGATTCTACTTTTTTCTTTTCAAGGGTATCATTTAAATCAATTTCTTCGGTGGTCATTGATTTGGTTTTAACCACTTTTTTAATTTGGTTTTCTTTTACAATTTCAAGTATTTCCTTTAATGCTTCTTTCTTATCCTGGGCCCATATTATTTTTCCGCCATTGGCATTAAAATTATCCTCGAATTGTATGAGGTATTTATCCAAATCATTCAACACCTTATATTTTATAAAACCGGCCCTTTTTCTGGCTTTATCTAAATCCTGGTATTGTTTTTTTCCATTCAGTACAGCTGAATCATATTTTGAGATATTAAAGTTGATTTTTTTCCGGTGTTCCAGATCAAATGCTTTAATACCCGATTCTTTTATAAACTGATTATAAGCGTCCAAATCAAATAGTTTTAGAAATTTTTTCGACTCTTATTGTATGCCTTCCACCTTCAAATGCTGTACTTAAAAATGCTTTTACCATTTCCAATCCCAATTTTTTATCTACAAACCTGCCAGGTATTGAAATGATATTTGCATTATTATGCATTCTGATTAATTGGGCCTGTTCAACGGTCCAGCATAATCCGGCCCTAACATTTGGATACTTATTCGCTGTCATTTGTGCCCCGTTTCCACTTCCGCATAAAATAATTCCCAATGAGTATTCACCATCATTTACCGATTTAGCCAGAGGGTGTATTATATCAGGATAATCAACACTTTCAGAAGAATAAGTTCCAAAATCCTTTACCGAATATGATAATTTTGCCAGTTCTTTTTTTAAATATTCTTTCATTTCAAATCCACCATGATCCGATGCAATTGGAATGATATTTTTGTCTTTGGCCATTGTTAATAAAATTTTTAACAAATGTACTTAAATATAAAAGATTGAAAATATATGATCTTAGTAATTAATCAATTAATTTTTTGACAAAAATATCTGATTTTTCTAGGAGTCTAATTTTCAAAATCATATCAATTATTAACAATAAATTGTTTATTTTATCAGTTTACTGTTATAAAAAAACCAACATCTTTGTACATATTAACAATTCGTTATGGTTTATTTACGAATGATATAAAAACGGGTATTTTTTCACTATTTATCATTTGATTATTAACCATAAAATATTCAAAAATACCCATAAAAATATTCACATACTTCTAAAATTAACACTTGTTAATATCTATATTAAAATATTATAAATCAAATATATAATAAAAATTTTTGTATTAATAATTTGTTAATTAAACGATAAAAATATTAAAGTCAAGTTTAGAGAAAAAAATTTATCAGTATTAATAACAAACCTATATTAATAAATAAAAAATTTATAAATCTTATAATAATATATCTATTAGAAAATCGAATTTTAAAATAGTATTCACGAAAAGAATTATTTTTGTGTTGTGATGGATTTGATAAAAAAAATAAACCAGATAAGAAAGGAAAAAAATGCGATCATATTGGCGCATTATTACCAGATTCCGGAAATTCAGGACATAGCAGATTTTATTGGCGATAGTTTGGCTTTGGCTCAAAAAGCTGCAAAAACCGATGCTAAGTTAATTGTTTTTGCTGGCGTGCATTTTATGGCTGAAACCGCAAAAATTTTGAATCCAAATATCAAAGTTTTATTACCGGATTTAAATGCCGGATGTTCATTGGCTGATTCTTGTCCGCCAACTGATTTTAAAAAATTTAAGCAAAAATATCCCAATCACCTGGTCATATCTTATATTAATTGCACCGCTGATATAAAAACAATGTCTGATATAATTTGTACTTCGGGAAATGCGGTACAAATTGTAAATTCATTGCCCAAAAATCAAAAAATTATTTTTGCACCGGATAAAAACCTGGGAGGATATATTAATAAAATAAGTGGAAGAAATATGGTACTTTGGGATGGTACCTGTGAAGTACATGATATTTTATCAACGGAAGCCATTATAAAACTAAAAATAGAACATCCTGATGCAAAATTAGTTGCTCATCCCGAATGTAAAGGACAGGTACTTGAATTGGCTGATTTTATTGGATCAACCAATGCAATGCTTAATTTTACAAAAACAGATCATACACTAAAATATATTGTGGCCACTGAAAGCGGAATTTTGCATCAAATGCGAAAAGATTCGCCCAATAAAGAATTTATAATTGTACCGACCGACAAGACTTGTGTATGTAATGATTGTCCTTATATGAAATTAAATACGCTGGAAAAACTATATTTGTGTTTAAAAAACGAGGATCCGGAAATTAAACTATCTGAAGAAACAATTAAAAAGGCACAAATACCGATAATTAAAATGCTTGAAATATCTAAAAAACTGAACATTATAAAATAAAATCCGTTAAAATATTTTAAATCAATTATTCGAAAAATGAAAAAATATATTATTAGCCCAATAACTATATTTATAATAGCCTTAATGCTTACTTCATGTTCGAATAAAATATTTTTTACCAACGAAATGAGGGTAAAATTAGATGAATATGATTTAGAAATTAATAAGGTTCAATTTTACACTTCAAAAAAAATTGTGTTCAGAAGGGTTTTACCTTATGATTCAGCTAAAATTGCCAGGGGTGAAATCAGGTTTGAAAATGGAAAATTAATTGAAAGCATTATTATAAAAAAGAATACACCCGGTACTTGTGAATTCGTAAATGATGGTATTTTAAATATGACCTTTGAACAAGGTGATGATAAATACCTTAAATTTAAACCCAATAAATCGGGTAATTATTACGAACTATTTGTAAAACAGGATTTGCTTAATTATGGGGAAATTGTTTATGATAGTATAAAATATATTATTCAACCCGGTAGCGAAAGAGCCAGGTTATTGGTTAAAAAAAATGAAGACTATTTATTGCGCGTACAACAAAGAATTATTAAAGGAAGAAAAGTTAATAATTAAGAAAAACTATTTAAGAAACAAAGGAGGAAAAATGACTAAAAAACTTATGATTAGCCTGTTTGCATCTGTTTTATTTATATCATGTGCAAATAATACACCAACCAATACGAACGAAGAAGCGGTTGCAGAGATAAAAGAAGTAACTGTTGCAAACTTTGATGAAATGGCCCCCGATCTCGTCGGACAAACTGTTACTATTACCGGTACCATAAATCATGTTTGCCAGCATGGCGGAAAAAAATTGTTTCTGGTAGAAGAAGGTACTGAGGCCAGTATAAAAATTACAACCTCTGAAGAAATGGCTGCATTCAATACTGATTTAACAGGTAATAAAATTACGGTTAACGGTATTGTTGAAGCATTAATTATTGATGAGGAATATTTAATGGCCTGGGAAAATGAACTAAAGGTTGGAAATAGCGAAGAATTGGGCGATGGACATGGTGTTGGTAAAGGCGAAGCTGCCGATATGGGCGAACATATTGCAGCCACAGAAAGTATTGCCAATTATCGAAAACAAATTGCGGAAAGTGGCTCGGATCATCTTGCTTTTTATTCAATTGTTTGTAATAATTATGAAGTAATTCAGGCAAAAGAACGAGAAGAATAAATTTGTCAATATTGCTGAAAGCCGGATATCTTCCGGCTTTTTTTAATGGATTTAATACAGATGTTTATGAATATTAACTGGAGAAAGTGGAACCGGGTTATACACCGGGATTTTGGATATTTATTTTTTGGGATGACAATCATTTATTGTTTGTCGGGCATTGCCATCAATCATATGAACGAATGGAATCCCAATTATGTTATTGTTACAGACGAAATCCAGACAAAATTGCCTGAAACTTTAAATAAAGAAACCATCAAAAATTTATTAAAAGAAAATGATATTGATGATACCTATCTGAATCATTATTATCCCGGTGAGAATGAATTAAAAGTTTTTATTAAAGATGGTTCCGTTTATATTGATATGGAAACAGGAAAAGGCCTGGTTGAAAAAACAAAACGACGGCTTTTCTTTAAACCCATGAATTATTTACATTATAATCCCATCAAATACTGGACCTGGTATTCCGATATTTTTTCCGGTTCATTGATTCTTATTGCAATTACGGGCCTATTTATTGCCAGGGGTAAATCGGGTATTACCAAAAGGGGTGCCTGGATGACAATGCTGGGTATTTTGATCCCCATCGTATTTCTTTTGATCTTTTATTTTTAAAGCCAAGCGATATGAATGAAATAACAATCTTAATAATTTTTGTGTTGTGGTATGTGGGGGCATTGATCATTTCTGAAAATACTTCAAAAAACAGTAAACCCGGTAAAGAATGGATGTTTTTTATTGGTATGATTTTCAGCCCTGTAAT
>CAYNTB010000053.1:0-264 GCA_964399905.1 uncultured Bacteroidales bacterium
GACACCCTACAGGGTGTCACCCCAAAATGCCTGAATTATACTTTTAGGTAAAAATAATCTGGGTATTTTCACCACCACACATTCCGTAAAAATCACCAATGGTGATAATGTCCTTCACGTTTTCGTTAAAATCTTCTTTTTTAAGTTTGAACATTTCAACGGCCAGTTTACAGGCATAAATTTCTCCGCCCCCAGCGGTGATCATGTCCAGAAATTCGTCAACCGGTGGCATATCCAATGCTTCCATTTGCTTTTTCATCATTG
>CAYNTB010000053.1:289-9827 GCA_964399905.1 uncultured Bacteroidales bacterium
ACACACCGGCTTCAACACCCGGTAACATTCCCAGAACAGAAGGGAACGGGAGTCCACCCGGCATGCGCATGGCCGGATTACCAACGGTTGCCGTATGAAGCTTATGCATTTGTTTTTTGGTAATGGCATCCAGTCCGAAGAAAGTAAAGAAAATTTTGGTTTCAATTCCTTCCATAACGGCACCGTTGCCCATTACCAATGTTGCATATACATCTTCGATGCTACCCTTGGCACAAATAAGGCATACTTTTTTTAAGGGAGTTTCATTTTTGTTTTCCATGATCGTAGTGTTTTAGTTTTTATGATTAGATACAACTGGCTGGTTTTGGTACTCCTGAAATTTTTGTTGCTTTTTTCAGTGGAGCACCCGGAAACAATTGATAGAATCCTTTAATATCAACAACGCCTGATTTGCCAATTCCTCTGATGGTCAGTGCTTCTCCACTTTCCACTTTATTTCTGATCCATTCGATTAGTTCGAAATGTTTTTCTGTTAACTCAATACCTTCTTCTTTTGCAATCTCGCTTGCAATCTCTTTGGTCCATTGAGCGGGGTCATTTAAATAACCTTCACCTGATACATCAAGTGTTACGCCTGCGATAGTTTTTGTTGCCATAATATTTTTCTTTATAAGTGATTAATTTTCTTTTGCTATATTTTTTAAGAATGTGATCATAAAGCCCAGTCCTTTTTTCATTTCCGGTGAATTCAACTCTTTAAACGCTTTCCAGAGTGAATATTCAGGGATATTTTCGGTATCCAGGCTCTTGTATACATTGATCCCGTTATTAAATGCTTTTAGCATTTCGGGCTGTGTGAGATTCTTAACCATTTCGAGCATGGGAACAATATTGTCTGCCAATAATTTAACATCCTTTGCACTGAAATGGGTCACGATATTGTCAATCATTTTCCCCAGTTCGGCAATGAAGGTAAAATAGCCCTTTTGCTCAAATTCGTTCATTTTGTGTATGCTGTCGAGGCCGATCTGATGGATGATCGGAGATACATCCTTTAGTAGATCGTTGGCACTTTCGAGCATTTCGAAAAGTTCGTTTATGGTATTAATGTTTCTGATAAATTTGAAAGCCAATTGTTTCAGGGCTTCTGCATCCAGTTCAATTCCGGCATTGTCGAGTTCAACAACCGAAGCCTTAAACATATCTGTACCAATAAGCGAAACATCTGTAACCAGGTCTTCTACCGTTTGGCGGGATTGCTTTTGGGCCATTACCTCCTCCAGAACGATATCGAGTTTCCTGTTTATATCATCAAATTTTATTTGAATATCCTGATCTGTCATTTTCTTTTTTTTATTTATGAAGTCCAATGCGGGAATCGCTTATAATTTTTTCCCGGCCATTTGCATTTCAGAATCAATCGGCATTTCCTTGCCTTTCAGCAGGATATGCCAGTATATCCATCTAAAGATCAGTTTGCCATAATGGTTCATCCGTGAAACCTTTAATAAACCAAAAGGCCCGATTCCCGGAAATGGGAATGACCCGGCCAATGGCTCGGTGTCGTAATTAAAGTCTATTAATGTTCCTTTACCATAACCGGTTTCGATGTAACAGTTTGCGTGGCCGTCAAATTTGGCCGTAAACGGGCGGCCTTCGATGGCACACAAGAGGTTTTCCTCCAGAATATCCGCTTCAAAATGAACCACCGATCCCGCTTTGGATGTTGGAACATTAGCCGCATCGCCAATCACAAAAATATTCTCAGCTCTTTTTGATTGAAGTGTATGCTTATCTGTTGGCACGAAAAACAGTTCATCGCCCATTCCGCTACGATCTATTAACGGATCGCCCATATTGGTCGGGACTGATACCAGGCAATCGAAAGGAACCTCAACTCCTGCATAGTCGATAATTTTCTTATTTTCATTATCAACTTCCATGATATTAAAATCGGGAATAATATTAATGTTCTTTTCTTTTAAGAGTTCACCCAACATTTTGGTTGCCCTTGGCTTGGTAAATGCGCCCGGTAATGGGGTAACATAAGTGATTTCCACATTATCGCGCATTCCTCTTTCCGTAAAAAATGCATCGGCAAAGAATACAAACTCCAGTGGAGCCACCGGACATTTATATGGCAATTCTGAAATATTCACGACCAGTTTCCCACCTTTCCAGGTTTTGAAATAATCGGCCAGTGCAACGGCACCTTCGATGGTATAAAAATCAAAAATATCCTTGTACCATAATTCACCTTTTAAACCGGGTGTTTCTTCCGGTGCTGTTCTTGTTCCGGTTGCAATGATCAAATAATCATAATTGAGCACAACCCCATCTTCCAGCAGGACCGTATTTTTATCAGGTTCAATTTTGTCAATTTTACTATAAATTACATTGGTTCCCACGGGTATAAAATCACTTTTAGGTTTGATTACATCCCTTTTAGTGTACATCCCAAATGGGATAAAAAGGAAGCCAGGCTGATAATAATGTGTTTTATGCTGGTCAACAATGGTAATATCCCATTCGGTTCGCTCAAGGACCTTTCGCATTTTATTCGCCATGATGGTTCCACCTGTGCCTGCTCCTAGTATCAATAATTTCTTCATCTATTTTATATTTATAATATTTGTATGTTTGTATTTAAATAGTTATTTGGGCACTATATTTTTCTGTTACAAAATTAACGAGCAGCCCAAACCTAGACAAGTTTCTATACATGATATATATCATGGTATTTATATTTATAGATGTGTTATCATAATTCAGTACAAAATGTCCAAGACCATCAATTCAAACCACTGTAAAACATGCGTTTACAAAAACCTGCTCTTCGGCAGCCTGAATATAGATGAATTGAATTTAATTAACAAAAGCAAGAAAGAGATCCTGTTTAAAAAAGGGGAGATCATTAATGTTGAGGGTAAGGACATCACCTCTTTCTTATATTTAAAGCAAGGTTTGGTTAAGCTTTATAAACATAATCCTAACAATAAAGATCAGATTATAAGCATTGCCAAACCACGTGATTTTATTTCGCTCTTAAGTATTTTTTCATTATCGACCTACAAATATTCAATTGCGGCCATTGAAGATTCTGTGGTTTGCTCGGTTGATATGAAGGCCCTGGAAGAAGTCATTTTAAAAAACGGGGCTTTTGCCATTGAAATCATGAAGAAAATGAGCAAGATGTATGATGACATTATAGAAACCCGCTTTGAAATTAACAGGAAACATCTGAGGGGAAGGATTGCATATATACTTCTCTTCTTCGCCGATCATATTTACCAGAATCATGAATTTGAACTTCCGGTTTCGCGGCGCGAAATTGCTGAATTGATTGAAATGACCACGGAGAATGTAATCCGTATTTTATCAGAATTCAGAAAAGATAAAATCATAGAAATTGACGGGAAGCGAATAAGGATACTTAATCCTGACCGACTGGAGAGTGTTTGTAAACTGGGTTAATAAAATGAAATCCCCCGGCGATTGCCATGAATCTCAGACTGACAAGTCAAACTTCAATTTTACTTTATAAATTTAGCTCGTTATTAATCCTGAAATGTAGTTTCTAGGGTTTAGCAACCCCCTTCTACCACAGATTTCTTCTTCTTTCGAACGGGAATAACCACTTCGGTCTGAACATTATCACTTTGATCGATTCCTTCCGAACTTGATAAGGTTTCCATTATTTCGGCGAAACTAAATTTTGGTTCTTCAACGAGGTACTGTGGTATTTCCGAATCATAAAACATATCATAAGTTTCACCTGAGTAATAACCATAACCGCCCAATAAAATCTTTACGTTTTCAAATCCTAATTGTTTTAAAACAATCCATGGACCATTGGCCATACTCTGATTATAATCATAAACCACCACAATAATCGAATCCTGGAGCATTTGGTTAAAAAACGCCATGCTTTCATCGGAAAAAATACTTTTACCGGGGATATTAACCGCATTTTCGATATGGCCCTTTGCAAATTCGTAGGGATTTCTTAAATCCACAAATTGATAGCCCGGTTTCGAATCCCAGATAATGTCTTCTGCTTCTTCGGGGGTCATTTCATCCTCGAAAGAAAGGACCTGTTCAAGTGTTTGTTCCGGATTCAATTTAAATTCAAAGTCGGGTTTTCTTAAAGTGACAAAACCAATAATAATGATGGCCACAAAAAATAATGCTGCGATTGTTAGCCTGTTTGTACGTTGATTTGTATCTTTCATATTCAATATAATATTGAGCGATTCTTCTCTGTTTATTTATTATTTAAGTGATTTTTTTCAGGGGCTTAACAACCTCCTTCAACAACCGACTTTTTCTTTTTCCTGGCCACAACAACAACATCCGGGGCGGAGTCATCAGTCGCCAAAACCTGTCCTCCTGTAAAGAAAATCTTGGCACCTTTTCGGAATGCATATAATTCAAATTCCTTATTCGAAGCCGTTTCTGCGGGAGGAGTTGGCTGAATAATGGTTGAAAACCATTCGTTCAAACCACCCTTCATCACATAAAGGTTTTTGTAACCTTTTTGCCGGGCGAACATCCATGCCTGTTCGGCCAGTATATCATCATTTGAGAAAAAAATGATATCCTTTCCATCCTGAGCCAGATAATCTTCCCAATCGGGAAACAATATCTCTTCCAGAGGAATATTTTCGGCCCCCGGTAATGAATACTCAAAGTAACTATCAGCCATTCGTACATCGATTAGGAAAACAGCAGGATCCTGATTGATCAGTCGTTCTGCAATTTCGTCGGTACTGATATAATGTGTTTTGGTCTGTAATTCTGCAAGAAGCAATTCAGGCTTTATTTCTTTCACCCTTTCTTTTTCGGGCAGAATTACCAATATTAACCCGAGTATTAAAACCAATGCTGCCAGTAAAACATATCTAATATTCATCACAATATTTTTAATAATTAACTTTTTTTACTCTTTTTTCGATCATGCTGCCAAAGTAAAATAATGGAATGGCCACAATAATCACAATCAGTACGAATAAAGGAGCTGAAATTCCGAGTGTTTCAGTGATTTTGATCGGTCCCAGGTTTCCATTATAATAAAACTTCTCGAACCAGGGGAATGTTTCGGAAAACAAAAGAATTCCGATGAACATCCCGATCGTAAAAATCATGGCATCGATTTTACCGATTGCAACCCCGGTAAAACTTGTTCCGGGGCAATAACCGCCCAGTATAAACCCTGCTCCCATGATCATGCCCCCTGTGATGGTCGAATAAATAAAGGTCGGGTTTACATAAATTAGGCTGATATCGACCCAGCCCAGATAATCGAAGTATAACAAGCCCAGCATAGCCGTTATGGCCGCGGTAAAAAACACTTTTAAAACAACCAGGTCGTAGCCGTAAAAAACACCCGCTAGTTTACGTGAAGATGAAAATCCGGAGGATTCAAGAATAAAGCCAAATGCGAAACCAATTAAAACGGCGATCACCAGATTCCATTCCATTGCTATGATTCCTTGAGGAATTAGAGGTCCCATAATATCTTATTTTTTAAATGATTATATCCAATTTTTTCTTACAAAATAGGCCAGCAAATAAGCCGTACCAAAAATGGTTATCATCGAGATAAAACCCGAAGTTGCCATTGATGCCATCCCACTCAGTGCGGCACCACTTGTACATCCCCTGCCCAATTGCGAACCAAATCCAAAAATTAAGCCGCCCAAACCGGCAAATATTAATCTGCGTTTGGCCGTAATTTTAGGTGAATGTTCAACTTTGAGGTTCAAGCGTCCTGAAAGTGCCCCTGACAAGAAAGCACCCGCGAGAATTCCCAATGCTTCAAAAACAAGCCAGTTGTTCATAGGGTGATTGTCATCACTTATAAATTGCTGAAGATAGTGAGAATCTTCGGCAAACTTTGGAGTAACAGTATGCACCGCCGCTACCACTGTACTTTTAACAGCTCCGCTGGCACCCAGGCCCCTGCCTGTAATGTAAAATGTTAACAATAATAACAACCCAAGCATTACCCCTCCAAAATATGGATTGAAATACTTTTTGCTTTTATCTGATTTTTTTGAATTCATCTTTCAATTTTTAATATAGATAACGCGTAATTTGACCTGCTTCAACCATGATAAAACGGAACATGAGTCCGCCAAACAATATCAATGCAGCAGGAATTGCAACCGGAATATGATAACCTCTCAATTCGAGTATTTCCAGAATTGCGGGAAATACCAATCCCAGGAATACCACAAACACCCAGAATGAAACGGTAAATTGTCCGCCAAGGAATAATTCGGCGGCATTAATTTGAACTGCGGTACTGGCCAAAAATCCCATAAACAAATGAACGATAAAGAAAAGTTCGATCCCGATCAGGATTAAATCTATTTTGCTCATTAAAGTTCTTTCAAAATGATCTTTTGCCATCCACATAATGGTTGCAGCCCCGGTAGATAATCCGGAAACCAGGAACAAAGGTCCCAGGATTGCCGTATTCCAGAGCGGACGGGCATTGAATGCTGATAATAAGATACCGGTATAAATACCCAGAATTACAGCCAGAATCAGCATGGCCCATGCCAGCGCTTTTCGGTTATCGATGATTATTTTCTCCAGTTTATTTAATATTTCGTATTTCCAGTCCCATTTGGGAAATAATTCTTTGATATAGCTTGCCACCCACATCATTGATAATGGAGTAATGAGCATCAGAACCCAGGCTCCCCACGACATCGGTGATTCGAAACGTACGGTCAGGTATAAGCGCCAGAAATACCATCGGTGTTTTAAATCGAGAAATAATGCAAATAAACCAAGAACCAGTGCAACCGGAACGAGGAAAGTTGCCCATTTAACAGTTGTTGGCATTTCCTTTTCCTTTCCCAAAATTGTATATAAGGAGGCAAAGAATAATATTCCGGCTGCTAATCCGCCTAAGAACAAATAAACCGGAATTTGCCAATGCCAGATATGCAAAAATGGATCGATATTTGGAATATGCCGGCCACTAACAAAAATTTCTTCTTTCATCTGTTTATTTTTTTTAATTGTCAGATGCCCGCCTGTCCGAACGGGCAGGAAATTCGCATGACGAGTAAACAATTATTTTGATTGTCGTTCCTCATGATCATGCTCATTTCATGTCTTAATAATTTATTTTGTTGATTATATGATGTCCATAATATTTAATTTTACCCTTTGTCATTGGTAAATGTCCATCATGGTTAAATCATATGTTTCATTTTTATAATCATTTTTTTATACGAAAGTTTATTTACACTCATCTTTCGTATTTGATATTTTAATTTTAGATCAGATAAAAAATCTGTGGTTTTGTACCTGCTTCGGGTGCAAGTGTTTTGTACTTCCTGTTTTTCAATGCTCTTGATACATCGCTGTCAGGATCTTCCAGATCACCAAAATACATACAGTTGGTCGGGCAAACCGCAACACAGGCGGGTTTTTCACCTTTTTCAACCCGGTGCAGGCAAAATGTACATTTATCCACATATCCATCCGGATGAGAATATCTTGCATCGTATGGGCACGATTCGATACAGGCACCACATCCGATACATTCGTTCGCTGTAACTGTAACAATTCCGCCTGCTTCGTAATGACTTGCTCCTGTGGGGCAACATCTTACACAGGGTGAATTATCGCAATGATTACATCTTTCTGAACGAATTTCAATTTCAAGGTTTGGATAGGTTCCGTCCATTGCCTCAACCACCCAGTCGCGACAATATCCATGCGGAACATTATTTTCGGTTTGACATGCCACAACACAATCGCTGCAGCCGACACATTTTTTGGTGTCAATTGCCATTGCATATCTCATCAGTTAGTCTCCTTTCCGGGATCTTCAGTTAAAAAGGTAACAAAGTTCCCCCTTAATCCTGTCCCACCCATAATTGGGTCAATCATAACAGTCGTAATTAATTCCGAATCATTGGCACCACGCCCATAAGCCTGGGTCAGCTTTTTATTGCTGTGTCCGAATCCGTGTACCATAAAAACCGAATCCCATCTAATCCGCTCCGTAATTCTCACTTTTATCGGGAAGGTTGATACATGACCATCCTGGTTTTTCAACCACACCAATTGATCTTTTTTAAGTCCCCAAAGTTTTGCCACTTTAGGATTAACCCAAACCTTGTTTTCATCCATCAGATCAATCAGGTTTAAATTGTTGGCCGTACGGCTGAAGGTATGCATCGGAGCCCTGCCGTAATTCAGCCTGTAATAGCCTGCAGGTGGTTCCGGATGTGCCGTATATTTTGGCATTGGATCGAATCCATGATGAGCCAAATCGGTAGAATAAAGTTCAATTTTCCCTGTATTGGTATTAAATTCCATATCCTCACCATCTCTCAGGTATAAGGCACCGGAATCACGGTCAAATATTTTCACACCAATATTTTTCATTTCATCCAATGAAGTTCCCAACTCTTTTAGCTGCCATTCGATAACTTCTTTATAATCATCCCAGGGGAAATAATGTCCCAGTCCCAATCTTTCGCCCAATTGCTTGGCCATCCTCCAGCTTGGCTTTGAATCATACATAGGCTCTGTTGCCGGCATTCGGATGGCAACATTTGGTTCCCTGTGCGGCGATACCCTTAAATCATCATATCTTTCCAGGTAAGTACACTCGGGTAAAACAACATCTGCATAACCTGTAATTTCCATTGGCATGGTATCAACCACCACCATAAACTCAAGCGCATCCATGGCTTTCTTTAAATTATCCTTATCGGGCATGGTGAGCGGAAGGTTGGTTCCTGAAACGATCCAGGCATGAATCTGATGTTTATTATCTTCTGCTGGAATGGTGGCATCGATCAATGCATTGGATACCGATAGGCCCGCCATGGGATATTTCCCATTCAGGGCATCTTTCCACGACCATTTCGGGCTCGGATATTGTGGTGTTGGATAATGAGGGAGATGCAAAGCTTCTTTAAAATAAAAGCCTCCTCTACGGCCCCATGATCCCAACAAAGCATTCAGGATTGCAATAGCCCTTGATCGCTGTGTATCATCACCATACCATGTTGCATGTCTTCCGGGATGAACAATGGTTGAAGGAGATGCATTTCCCATTTCCCTGGCAGTTTTTCGGATCACATCCGGCTTAATGGTTGTAATACCGTAAGCCCATTCCGGAGTCATGTTCTTTACATGTGCCTTTAAAAGATCAAGTCCATATGTATATTGCTCAACATATGCCTTGTCGTATAGCTCCTCATTAATAATAACATGAATCCAGGCCAGCAACAAAGCGATATCTGTTGCAGGTTTAATTGGTAACCAAAATTTAGACTTACTGGCTGCAGTTGAATATCTTGGGTCGACTGTGATAATGGTGGCACCATTGTCAATCGCTTGAGCCATTTCCTGTACCTGTCCATTGTGCATATTCTCTCCAATATGCGATCCAATCAAAACCATACACCTGGTATCTCTGATATCGGTGGGTTCAGGCGAGCCGACTCCGGCTCCGAAAGTTGCGGTAAAACCAACTTCTCTTGGGCCCCTGCATTGTGCATACGAAGGTGCTACAATATTTGTGGAACCAAAGGCTTTT
>CAYNTB010000054.1:0-9681 GCA_964399905.1 uncultured Bacteroidales bacterium
GAGCAAGGGAGTTTAAAATGGTTCAAATTTGTACAAAGGTTCAATAGCATAATAACAATGAATAACAATAAATAACCATGCATAACTAATTATTACAAAGTATTTCTATTGAATGCCCATCGAATGTCAACCGAGTGTCCAGTTTAGGGTTAAAGGATGAAGCACGGAGCAAGGGGTAGGGAGTTCAAAGTGGTTCAAATTTGTTCAAGCCTTAATAACAAAATACACTACAAATAACAATAAATAACTATGTATATCCGTGTATTTCATCCGAATATCGCAATTCCCTTCCAGGCAATCACCTTGCGTATTCACAACAATAATCCGCCATTTTGTCGATTTATCTCCAATCTAAAAACCCGTATATGAAAATTAATGTAAATTCGTGAACACGCAAAAATTAAAAACCGACTGACATGAAACTGATGATTCAATTCTTAAAAAGCGGGCTGCTTTTATCCGCAGCTTTTATTTTGTTAAATTCCTGTGCAACTGATCCTGACAAGGTACTGGAAGCTAAAGCGCAGGAAATTGCCGAAAAATACATTATCCTGGATTCTCATATTGATATGCCTGAACGTATACTTCACCAATATGCCGATGTGACGGGAAATACCGAAAATAATTTCGATTTCCCAAAAGCGATTAGAGGCAAATTGAATGCACCATTTATGGTTGCATTTGTATCGCCCGAATTTGAAGGGAGCGAAGAGAGTCAGGAGGTGGCTGAACAGGAAATTGAAATGATTGAAAACCTTGTAAAGGAAAATCCTGATAAATTCGCCATGGCCTATACCCCCGAAGATGTTCGAAACAATTTTAAAAATCATTTGATTTCACTGCCCATGGGTTTGGAGAACGGGGCACCGCTCATGGGTGATCTGGACAACCTGCATTATTATTATCAAAGCGGGATACGTTATGTAACGCTGGTACACGGAGAAAATAACCACATCTGCGATTCATCCTACGATTCCATCACCAAATGGAAGGGACTGAGCCCCTTTGGAATTGAATTGATCGCTGAAATGAATAAAATAGGTATGATGATCGATGTGTCTCATGCCACCGACAGTTCAACCTATGCTGTTCTGGAGGCAAGCAAGGTGCCCATCGTGGCAACGCATTCGGGAGCCCGGCATTTTACACCCGGCTTTGAACGCAATCTCAGCGACGATCTGATTATCAAAATAGCCGAAAAAGGCGGAATGATCCAGGTGCCTTTCGGTTCTGGCTTTATCACCTTAAAATCGAATGAACACCGCTATGCTTTTAAAGCGGCCCTTAAACAATACATGGAAGCGAATAATTTTGAACAGGGTGGCGCCGAAGAGGCAGCATTTACGGCATCCTATTACGAAGAGAAGCCTTATCCGTATGTTACGATTGATGAGATCATCGATCATTTTGATTATATCATAAAGCTGGTTGGTGTTGACCATGTTGGGATCGGTTCAGATTTTGAAGGAGTGGGCGACAGTTTGCCCGAAGGATTGAAAGATGTTTCGGGTTATCCGAACCTGATTAAAGGCTTTTTGAAAAGAGGTTATAGCGAAGCAGATATTGAAAAAATACTGGGGCTGAACTTTCTGAATTACTGGCAAAGGGTGCAGGATGCGGCGACCATATAACAACAATATATTTAAGAGATGAAAAAATTTATACTGTGTTTTGTATTTCTTTTGAGTATTCAGTTTTCTTTCGCTCAAAAGCTTAGTACTTATTATTTAATCAGGCATGCTGAGAAAGAAATTACCGACGATCCAAATCCTGCATTAACTGAAGAGGGCAGGGAACGGGCCGAAAACTGGGCAGCAGTTTTTAAGGATGTTCAATTTGATGCCATTTATTCAACAAATTATATCCGCACTGTATCAACAGCCGAACCAACGGCTCATAGCCAAAAGCTAAAAATAATCTTATATCACCCAACTAAAATTGATTTCCAGAAATTTATAAAAGAAACCAAAGGCAAAACAGTTTTGATTGTAGGGCACAGTAATACCATTCCCGGGTTTGCTAACAGTTTAATCGGGCGGGAAAAATACAATCAGATTGAGGATGATAACAATGCTAATCTTTATATCATCGAAAAAAGCAGAAACAGTATCTCCGATAAACTGCTGCATATTAATTAAAGAACAAAAGAAAGGCGCAATCTTATGATTGCGCCTTTCTTTTCTAAAAATCCGACCGATATTAATAGCCTTCGTTTTGAACCAGATTAGGATTCACGTCCATTTCCCTTAATGGGATCGGCATCACCAATTGGTTTGCATTGTAAGCAATACTGCCAATGTTTTGGCCCAATCGTTTTGCTTCAAATAATGCAAATCCCTCAAATGCCAGTTCTCTTTTACGCTCCATCAGGATGGTAGCCAGGTTCACCGAACTATATAAGGTTGCACCGGCTCTTTCGCGTAAGGTGTTGATGTCGTTAAGTGGAGTAGCCCCAGTTGAACTTCCCAGTCTGAAGTTAGCTTCAGCACGTATGAGGTACATTTCAGCAAGACGGATGAAAGGAATATTTCCATATTGGTATTGCCATTTTGAAGTTGCTGTAAGACCTTTTGATGTTTCGTAGAAGAAATTAGCACGCGCATCATTTGGGTCATCGTAAATTGAAAAATGCTGTGCGTTAACAGAAACATCTGGATTTCCTGAGCGACCACCTAATTCTTTACTGCTCCAAAACTCATTTAATGAATTCCAGCTTGGATCCTGACTGGTAACCTGCCATGCAAAAAGATCTTCGTCAGAATTTTCATTATTGTTGAATGCTTCAGCAAAGGTGGTTGTTAAAGAAGCACCACTGTTGTTTATGACGTCATTTGCCATTGCAAGTGCATTGGTATAATCTCCTTTGTCCAGGTAAACTCTTGCCAGTAAGGCAGCTGCACTGTATTTTGATGCAAAATAACCATTTGAACCAGGTAAGAGGTTATAGGCCGAAGTAAGGTCATTGACGGCCTGAGCATAAACCTCTTCCAGGGTATTTCTTGAAGGAGATTCGATAACAGATGCATCCATTACTGCTGTTAGAACAATGGGAGCTGCAAGTTGGCTGTTTTGTGCACCTGGCGTATATGGTTTGGCAAAAAATCTTCCCAAATCGAAGTATGCCAATCCCCTCATGAATTTTGCTTCACCTTCTGCAACGCTTTTGGCATCATTATCTGTGAATACATCCAGACTCCCGAGGACAATATTTGCCTGATTGTTCATATCGTAATAGTTCAGCCAAATGGAGCCCACATAACTATTGTCTGCAAGCATCGCTTTTTCATTAAATTCAGCGGGTTGTGTGTAAGTTCCGTTCCATGATATGTCGCCACCGTTTCCGATTAATTCGGCAGCCGATTGAATAACGCCACCATAACTGTTATTATCCCTGGCAACTACATAAATGTCATTGAGAATTTTTTGTACGTTTGCCGCACTCTCAGTAGCTGCCTCCGGCGATAGGTTTTGTTCGGGCTCTATGTTTAATTTGTCATTACATGCCACAAATGTTAATGTAAGCAGCACTGTAATTATTGAAATATATTTTTTTGTTTTCATAATGATATCTTTAAAAGTCAATATTTACTCCGATCATAAATGTTTTGGCTGGAGGTGCAGAATAAAATGCAATCCCCTTTTGAATGTTTGAATTACCATTATTGTCATAAGTTGATTCAGGGTCATAGCCAGTGTAATTTGTAAAAGTCAGCAGGTTAATACCTGTAAAATAAACTCTAACACGTTCGGCAGATATTTTCTTGGCAATTTTATCAGGCATTGTATAACCCAGCGATAGATTTCTTAAACGGATAAAATCAGATTTTTCCAAATATCTGGTTGAAGCCTGTTGACCGTTTGTTCTGTACAATCTGGCCTGAGGTACCATGGTAATGTCTCCAGGATTCTGCCATCTGTCCATTTGATCTGCAGTTTGGTTGTCTTCATATCTCATATTCCCGGATTGGAATTTTCCACCTTCATTGTAAATGGAAGCACCATGTTCGCCCTGGAATGTAAATGAAAAATCAAAATCTTTATAGGTCATCGTATTGGTTAAACCGGCCATTAATGTTGGATAAGGACTTCCTGCCACGATTCTTTCACAACTGTTATAATCGTTGGTTGTAGTTTTGTTCAACGATCCGTCTGCATTTTCAGTATTCAGATAGAACAAAGCATCACCATTTGCAGGATCAACGCCTGCATATTCTACAATGTAGAAAGAAGAAATGGTTTCACCTTCCCTTACAAGGTTTCTTCCGGAAATAATATCACCACCCGGCAGATTGGTTACTTCATTTTTCAAAGTAGAAATATTTAAAGATGTCTTCCAGGTCAGGTCTTTTGATCTGACAACGTCAGTATTCAACACAAATTCAAACCCTTTATTGGTCATTGAGCCCACATTTCTTGTAATTGAGGTATAACCTGATGTTCCGGGAATGGGTTCGTTTAATAAGAGGTCGTTGGTGTTTTTGATATAGTAATCGATTTCACCGGTGAGGCGATTTTCGAACAAACCAAAATCAAGTCCAAAATCAAACTGGGTTGTTTTTTCCCATCTTAAATCAGGATTTCCCAATTGAACAGGAGTCAGTGCCGATCTTTGGTTATAAGCGGTTCCACCGAACAGGCCTAAACTAGCGAAGTTACCAATACCTGCATTACCGGTTGTACCATAGCTTCCCCTCAGTTTTAATAAAGATATTTTGTCATTGCTTTTGATAAAATCTTCTTCTGAAAGAATCCATCCCACCGAAGCAGCCGGGAACAAACCATAGCGATTGTCGGCACCAAACCTTGATGATCCATCATAACGTAAACTACCTTTGAAGAGGTATTTGTTGTTGATAATCAGGTTAGCTCTTCCAAAATAAGACAGGAAGTTATATTTTGTTCGGCTGGTGGTTCCTGAAGTAATTTCAGATGCACTGGCAATTGTTTGCAGGTCATCGGAAGGGAATCCGGTTCCTGAAAGGAACTGGTGAGAACGGGAGTTTTGCTCAAAACTCATACCTCCCAAAAATTCAAAATCATAAGCATCATTAAAAACCTTGTTATAGGTTAAATAATTATTGAAGCTATATTTGTCGGACTGTACCATATTGGCATCGGCGTAACCGTTGGTTGAAGCCGATTCGGTCATACTTCCTGCAAAATATTCTTCAACCTGGTTGTTGTTATCATATCCGAATTCAGATCTTACGCTTAATTCAGGCAGTATCTGGTAATTCAGGTAAGTATTGAGTATGACCCTGAAAATATTTACATCCCAGTTTCCATTGTATTCCTGCATCAAAAAGTTATAGTATGAGGTGGTTTCGTTATTTGGTGTAACACCATCATCTAAATATGCAGGTGATATAGGTGCAAGTGCAATTGCCTGCAATGGTGTTTGAAATGAGTTATCGGTCCCAAGTCTTGAGATGATAGATTTACTGATACTTGAGGTAAACCCAACTTTAAATTTATCAGATATATTATGATCTAAATTTCCACGGAAAGAATAGCGGTCTAAATTGTTACCACGAACAATCCCTTCGGTTTTATTATATCCACTTGAAAGAAAAAATAAGGTTTTTGCATCACCTCCAGAAATTGATAAGTCATAATTTTGTACTCCACCTTTAACAAGTGCATAGTCTTGCCAATCGGTATCTACCTCTCCATTTCTCCAGTCTTTTCCATTTGCCATCCAGTCCAAATATCCCTCTGCCCACGGAAGGTCTTCTTCGCCATAAGTATTTACGTCAGCTTCTTTAAAAAGCTCAACATATTGCTCGGCATTTAACCATTTCATTTTGTGTGTAGCCTGGCTCCATCCTGTTGAAGTATTAAAAGAAACCTTGGTTTTGCCCGATTTTCCCTGTTTGGTAGTAATCAAAACAACACCATTTGTACCCCTTGCTCCATAAATGGCAGCAGAAGAAGCATCTTTTAAAATTTGAATAGACTCAATGTCATTCGGGTTTAGTGAAATTAATGGGTTAATCGGTGCAGAAGTTGCACTTTCGTCGTCATTAATAATGGGCATTCCATCAAGTACATATAAAGGTTCCTGTGAAGATGAAATTGTTGAAATACCGCGTATCCTCATTTTGACACCGGCTTCAACTTTACCATTAATCTGTTGAATCTGAACACCTGCAGCTTTTCCTGTAAGTGCACCCTGGAATCCGGCAACCGGAATTTCGTTGATTTTGTCCGAGGTGAGAGAAGCAATATTGTCGGTTACATTACGTTTTGATTGCTTACCATATCCAACTACGACAATTTCTTCCAAACTTGCCAGTGAAGGTTCTAAAACTACATTAATAACAGTACGATTTCCAATAACAACTTCCTTGGAATTCATCCCGACAAAGGAGTAAATAAGTGTAGTTGCATCTGCCGGAACAGTGATACTGTAATTTCCTTCGACATCAGTAGATGTTCCAATGGTTGGCATACCCTTTACAAATACATTTGCTCCGGGGAATCCTAAGTTATCCTCTGATGAGGTAACTTTTCCTGTAATTACCCGACTCTGAGCATATAAGGATTGGGTACCCAGCAATGCGAAGAATGCAAGTAAAAATAAGATTTTTTTCATGGGTTGATTTTTAGGTTAATAAAAGTTCGAAATTTAATAAATTAATGTTTGGTTCATTGATTTCCAGCAATGGGAAATCTAATATGATCAAAAATAGTAATATTATAGCAATGTGCAAATATTATTATCTACATATATTGAGTAACAATCTTTAATTAACCCTAAATAATAGATGAAATTACTTGAGCGTTAATTATCTGGATCATGATTGAAACCCTGCAATTTTATTGTAACGGCATTGAATTCAACAGATCAACAAAAATCGTAATTTTCAATTCCAAGAGTTCAATTAAATCACAAAACCCAATTTTACAAATTAATATTACGGGTTAAATCATTTATAAGCAGCTTTTTATGAGTTGATAGTTTTGTTGGGTTTTGGTTGGTTGATTTTTGGTGCTTAGGAAGCGAATTTCATTCAGCTTGCAAATCCATGGATTTGCAAGCCATGGTGGTTTGCTTATATGCAAAAAATGCTCAGCCTTTGAAAATAATGCTATTTAGAATTTTTATAAACTGGAATGAGGTCAACATTGTGTTTTTTAAGCTCAAACTTTGCCTTTTCAAGGTCCTCGGTGAATCCAAGCAAAAATCCACCTCCGCCCGAACCACATAATTTGAGGTAGTATGCGGAGGTATCCAGCCCAACATTCCAGATTTCTTTAAAGGTTTCCGGAATCATGGGTTCCATATTTTTAAGTAAAAATTTAGAAAGCTTCCTGAGATTTTTAAAAAATTCGCGGGTTTCGCCTTTTACCAGTGATTTGATGCAATTATTATTGTATGGGATCATTTCATCCCTTACGGATTTATAGAAATTATGTTCTTTGCAATTTTCAAAAAAGAGATTTACCAGGGGGCCCGTTTTACCTGCCTGTCCGGTATTGATCAAAAAGATGGCTCCTTTTTTATCATGTTTGTTTCGGGGGATGCCAACCATTTCCAAATCTGATTTTCCCTGTATGATGATGGCATGTTTTAGATAGCAATTTAAGGGATCGATTCCTGAACTTACACCATGAAAATAAGCTTCCAGTTGAGAGAAAATATTTTTAAGATTCAGGATTTGTTTTTTGGAAATATGTCGATTGTTCGGGATTTTATCCAGTCCGTAACGGTCGTAAATTGCTGCGCAGAGCGCACCTGAACTGCCAATGCCATAGCCCTGAGGAATGCTCGATTCAAAATACAATCCTTTGTTTACATCTTTTTTGAAAGCGGCTATGTCGAATCTGGTTAGCAGTTTGTTCTGATCTGCAAGCGCTTGAATATAAAGGGTGTATTTTTTGAGCTGTTGGTTTGATTCGTAAGCAAATTCCAAATCTGTGTATTTGTCTTTATTTATAAAACTCAATTCTCCCTTAAAATGCGCATAGGGTATGGTTAATCCCATCGAATCGCAAATTACACTGTACTCGCCAAATAACATGATCTTGGCATAAAAAACTTCCTTCTTGTCGCTCATAGTCATACGTTCAGTTGTTTGGGCCCGTCGCCCATTTCATCATCAATCCAGTTTCCTGATTCACAATTGCTCAATAGTTCCGCCTTAATAAATGTAATGATTTTTTCTTTAACAGCCAGCGGATAAATCAAGTGGATATTCGGTCCGGCATCCAGGGTAAAACAAAGTTTTAGGCCGCTCTGCTTCCTGAATTCTTTTATTTTCTCAATCAGGATCAAACTTTCGGGCTCCATTAAAATATAGGATGGATTTGAAGTCATCATTAAGGCATGAAGACTTAAGGCTTCACTTTCACAGATTCTTGAAAAAGTTTCAAAATCACCATTTGTCAATGCTTTTGTTAGCTGGCGCGCATGTATTTGGGCTTGTTCAATTCTTGCGTCTCTAAAAGGGTGGTTTTCCATTAAAGAATGCCCCATGCTGCTCGAAACCTTTTTTCGGGATGATTTAACAATTAAAATACTATCCTGTAATTGATTAAATTCGGGATGAATATTTTTTAGTTGGCTTGCCTCATGGCTTGAAGAATTCTCAATGCCGTTCAAATTTCCCCATACTGAAAAGCCGGGATAGATTGACCGGCAGGCACTGCCCGAAGCCAGCCGTGCAAAATAACTTGCCTTCTTATTGAATTCATTTTCTGAAATACGGCCTTTTGGATATTCGGCAGATAAAATACATAAAGCCAGGGCACTCATGGCTGAGGCCGAAGATGCGATTCCGGTTGAATGCGGAAAAGTATTTGAACTGCTGATACTTAAATGATGGTGGTCGAAAATGCCAAATTGATCTTTTACCTGCCCGAAATATTTTAAAATCTTTTCTTCAAAAGCTGTATTTTGCGATCCTTCAAAGCTAAAATCAAATGAAATGGCCGATTTCGATTCTTTCGGTTTTAAAACGATTTCTGTGGTTGTATATGAATGTTTTAGGGAAAAACTGATGGAAGGGTTGATGGGAATTTGAACGTCTTTCTTTCCCCAGTATTTAACAATGGCTATATTGGATGGGCTTTGCCACTTCACCGAAAATTCTTCCCTTCTGATATCTTCCATCATTTATTTAATTAAATCCGAAAACTTAAAAATAACAGATAAGCCCTTGTTTTTAAAATAGTTTTTAACTTCTGAATATGGCATTGAGCTCAGAACCATTACAAAATCACCGCCCCAGGCCCCCAACGATTTTATTTCACCTTCAAAATCATTGAATAATCTTGATTTCACTGTTTTTTGTTTAATGATTGAAGCAATCATTTCTTCATGGGCAAGCATACACTTGCCAAATTCGGACTGATCATTTGTACGGGCCATTAATTCGCTGAGGTCCGATATGTCATTAATGAAGGAAGTATCATATTTCTGTGCTGTTTCGAACCGAAGGATTTCATTCGACGAATCCTGTTTTGAACCAAGGTAAACAAAAAATAATTGGTTTTTAAAACCGGGATCGAAATTGGCATTTTTAATTTCAATCGATTCATTTTTTTTGTGGTAAAAAACAGAATGCGCTGCCGAGGCACAGGCTATATCAAAGCCTGATCCTCCAAAAGTCAGTTCGAGAAGTTTATAAGCATCAATCCCTGCCCAGTTTGCAATATTGTTGATCAGGGTTGAGCTGG
>CAYNTB010000055.1:0-9602 GCA_964399905.1 uncultured Bacteroidales bacterium
ATATGATAGCCAATTTCAATCTCCTTACGATCTTCCAATTTTTGAGTAAGCAATCCACATTGGCCAATAAATTCTTGTGTCTCTTTGTTTATCAGCGCATGATGGCCGAATTCTTTAGCCGCATATCTTTCCAGTTGTCGTTTGATCCAGGCACGGGATAGCTTTTTATTATTGAGCGATAAATCTAAGCCAAGATATTCCAAAGATGGATTATCCTCAAAAAAGGATGTCCAGATTTTAATATCCGCAACTTCAAGTTTACGGATTAATAATCGATCGGTTTCGGCTCCGTGCAAGTACATAAATTAAAAGATAAGAGGGATAAACATCTTGGTATTTTTCATATAGCTTTCATATTCTTCCCCAAAGTAATTTATACATTCATTTTCATCGGCTTTTGCTGTCAGGTATAAAAAAATACCCGAAGCAAAAGTAATTATAAATAGTACAAGGCTTGTTTGTTTAAAATAGATTCCCCATCCCAAAAAAAGTAAAGATGCATACATCGGATGCCTGATCCATTTAAAAATGCCTGTCGTTATTAGGCTTGATGTTTTCTCGAAATTATACAGTGATGGATCTTTCCTGTTCCGTTCTTTTATTCCTGGTTTCCTGAATTGAACTACTGCGGCAATGATCAGGTATAATGACAAAAATAGCAGCAACCAGGAAACCAATTGTAAGGGGCCGAATGGATCAACCATCCAATATTTATAATTGGACGCAAAAAGCCATGCAATACACTCCCAGCTTAGAAAACGGTAAAACCCATGGGTATGGGGCCGTAAGATATTCTTTCGGGAAAAATAAAGGATAAAAATGCTTAAAACTCCAAATATGATCAATTTTTCCATCGTAAATTTAATTCGTCATCCCCATATACATTCCGCCAAAATAAGGAATTAACCAGATTATCCAAACAAACAGACTGTACCGGTGAAAGTTTAATAGCATTTTCCTGCTTCCCCTTTTAACCGCCCATGTAGCCCAAATGGCATGAGCCAGCATCAACCAAAGTGCAATCTGGCCCGTTAATGTATGAGGCTCCAGAATGTTGAACGGCCCATCTGCCAGTTTATGCATTGCCAACGTACCCGAAACATCAAATACAAAACCAGCCCAGAAAGCAACCACATGCCAGGGTTTAAGATAACGTGCCAGGCGTTCGGCCCAAACTCCGATTGAATAAAAGATTAAAGCAAGGCTGATCAAAGTTGAAGCGAGAATTTCGGGAGAACTCATCTATACATTTTTTAATCTAAGATAATGTTAAAAAAACAGATTTAAAAATGAGCCCGTACTTTCTGCTTGGTTTATGTTGAAACAATATGCCAATAATAAGTCGTATTTTTGCCATGAAGAAATTAACTTATCAGCAAAAATTATATCATTTATAAATGGAAGCAATTTACGTAAAGGATGCCCCGGGCGCAATTGGCCCTTCCTGTCATGCAATGAAAACAGGAAACCTGGTTTTTTGTTCGGGACAAACACCCCTCGATCCGAAAACCATGAAATTGGTTGGAGCAAATATCGAAGAACAAACCGAAAGGGTATTTGATAATATTACCATCGTGCTTGAAGCCATGGGATTGAGTCTGAAAAATATTGTAAAATGTAATGTTTTTCTTAAAAGTATGGATGATTTCCAGGGCATGAACAAAGTTTATGAAAAACGCTTTGAAGGTCATAAGCCCGCACGTTCGGCCATTGCGGTAAAACAAAACCCTTTGGATGCAATGGTAGAAATTGAGTGTATTGCAGAAATAGCTTGAAAAATATAGAAGAGGCTGTCCAAAAAGTCAGCTTATTCAGATATTGTCACATCGAGCATTGTCGAGATGTCTTGTTTTCAATGACATAAGATTTTGACAGGCTCAATCTGACCGTATAAAATAACTTTTTGGACAGCCATTTTTTTTAAATTTATCTTCTTCTGTCCATTCTTATTACCATGCCTTTGTTGCCGCTATCGAACTTGTTTAAGCGGTATTTAAAAGTTAGCATCAGGTATCGACCTAAAACGTTTGTTTGTCGTTCGAGCAGGTAATTCATTTCGCTGATGCGCTCCCTCTCACTTTCTGAATTGAAAGAGTTGATTCAATGGAGTGTAAGTGTTCCTCTGTTCGACTTCAGGAAATAATGACTTATTTCTGCTCTTAAAATTGGAATATTCACAGCTTCTCCAAAAGTCTGTTCAGAATATCGGGTCAGATCAGCCGAGAATGAAAAATACCATTTATCATTTGGCGTTACACTGATATCGGAATACGCACTCATATTTACATACCGGTTATTTAACGATTGTTGTATCGAGTATTTAGCATCTGAAATTTCAATTCGTCCGCCAAGCATCAAATCCCAAATTTCCTTTTTGCGGTTATTAAAATAAACACTAATCGTATGATTGAAATTGGTGTTTATATTCTCAACTCCATTAACATAGCTTATCCCCCGATTCCAGCTTTCGCTAAATCTTAAATTAATATCGATCCCGAGTTTTTTGATGGGGGTTGTAAAGTCCAGATTACCTCCGGCCCTGTAATCATCATCTCCATTAATCAGGTTAATTTGTTGCGACAGATTTTCCCTGATCGTTCTTGAGAAAACAATTTTATCACGGGTATAAGTGGCGTTGGCACTCGCAAAAATGGAGGTGGCCGAAAACTGATCAAAAAACAGCCAGCCAAATCGAACATTGTGCCTGTACTCGGGCTTTAATTCGCTGTTTCCAACATACAGTTGCAATGCATTGGTTGTGTTTGCAACCGGGAGCAGTTGCCTGGCCGATGGAGCATTCAGACTGGTATTATAGTTGAACGACAACCTTTTACCCGTACTGTATTCATATTGCCACGACAAACTTGGCATAAAATACAGATAATTTTCAGTTTCGAGTAATTCATTGTTGAGGGTATTTTCCAATCTGGCATTTTCAATATTGGCCGAAAAATTAAGCTGTGTTTTTTGGGTGTTTCGGTTTAATGAAATGCCTGCTCTTGCTGAAATATGCTGGCTGTTAAAATCAGGGCTGAGCGAATCGATTGAGGTGACAGCATTATTGAGTTTCAGCTCCCGCAATAACGATTCTTCACTAACTCCCGCTGAAATAGTAGGAACCAGGTATAAAAATCTACTGATTTTAAAAGTGGCTGAAGTATTTGCATTATAACTCAAAGAGGCACTTTCATCTTCCTGAAAATTCTCTTTGAAGATTTGTTCGCCGATGGGCAGGAAGCGGGTCAGGTCTTCCCATTCTGCTTCGGATAGGCTTTTTGAATAAGAAACATTGGCATTGACCTTGAAAAGTTTAAGGTTCCCTTTGCCGGTTTTTAAATAGGTTGCACGCGAATTTAAACTATAAGCATTCGATTTATCATTGCTTAAACTATATAAATCATTCATTAATGCATCATTTGCAAAGCTTTCGGTGAACGAAGTTTTGTTACTTGACCCATTGCTCAGGCTTGCTCCCCCGAACATATTCAGGTTTTGTGTAGAATCGATACGGTTTCTCCATGTATAATTAATTCTGTGGGTGCGGTTTTTCGATTCCTGTTCAACTTCTTTATCCTGCGTAAAACTTCCTTCTTCCGAAAAATTTTGTGTATTCGTTGTTTCCAATATGGTTTTATTCGAGCCATTGCCCAGATAACTGATGTTAAAACGGTTATTCTCCCTTACTTCACGGGTAAAGTTTAAGCCGGCAGCTCCTGTACTTACCAATCCGTTCACACTTTGACCAAAATCAACGGGCATATTACTGTCGTCATCCAGTCCGATATGGGCCGAGCCGCCGCCACCTGCCATCAGGCTTTGCAGCCCCCCCTGAAAATCCAGATAATCCTGGAAAGAGAAGCCTGATTTATTGATATTATTGAGCATTCCCAATGCGGCAAACTGATGCGTTTTTGTAAATCTGAACAATTTGGCCCCAAGCTGGTATCGGTCATCGCTTCCATATCCGGCAGTCATATCACCAAAATAGGCCGATTTCTGGCCTTCTTTTAAGATCATATTGATGGTTTTGGAATAACTGCCATCTTCGATGCCTGTGAGTTCTGCTTCATCCGACTTTTTATTGTAAACCTGTACCTTGTCGATGGAATTGGCCGGTAAGTTTTTAGTGGCCACAGTCGGATCGCTGCTAAAAAATTCTTTGCCGTCAACCAAAACCCTTTGTACCGATTCGCCTTGTGCCTTTATATTACCTGCCCTGTCAACTTCAACTCCGGGAAGCTTTTTTAAGAGCTCTTCTGCCGATCCGTCGGTTTTGGTTTTAAAAGCATTGGCAATGTATTCGACGGTATCATTTTTAACCAATAAGGGGATACGGGCAGCATTGACCTCAATTTCGTCGAGCGTGTTCAGTTTGGGTTGCATACTAATAACGCCAATATGGTTCCCCTTAGCCAGTGGTATATCGATCACTTTAAAATAAGATAGATAACCAACAAATCCACTTTGAAATATATAAGATCCACTCTTAATATCGTTAATCGAAAAATCACCATTCGAATCTGTAATTCCGTAGTAGGCCATTGTTGAGTCTTCCGGATTTAGTAATACAGCGGTTGCATAAATTAAGGCTTTGCCTTCTTCATCTACCAGATTTCCATGGAGCGTATTTTTTTGTGCCATCGAAATGGTGGCACTTATCAAAAATAGGATGGTAATTAATATTCTCATTTAGGTAATTTTTTAAATAATAAATCTTGTTAACTATGGGTAGAACCAGCTTTTTATTAATTGTTTTAGTGTGAGCCTAACGGCGAATTCTGATGATGGCCTGGTTTCCGCCCCTGACTTCGCCCCCCATTTCTTTAACCTTTTCTTCAACAATCTTATCGAATTCTTCCTGACTGACTTTCTTCCCTTTTTTAGGTTGGCTTATAAGATCTTTGTCAATTTCTTTGAGATCAATATTTTGGGCGGAAATAATCCGGTTCCCATGAGTTATATCTACCTCAAGAACCAATCCGGGTAGGTTTACATGGTTTCCAGGGCCTGCTGAAACCGGTATGGCAGGAGTGAACCATGCAGAAACAGTGTCATTTTCTGTGATCCTGGTAGCTTCCTGACAGGGATATTCCTTAATCATCTTTTGTTTGCCGGTAAGCTTCCAGTTGCCTTGTTCCAATTCTCCGGTGATCAAAAAAATACGAGTCATAAATTCGCGTTGTTCAACCCTCAATTTATCATTAAAATTGATGTATACCTTATCGTCAGGCTGGCTCATCATTATTCTAAAACCACCGCCATGACCGCCACCAGGTACATTCTCATCAGACTGTTCTTTTGAGGCCTGGTAACTTGATGCTTCTTCGTTGAAGTAAAGAATTTTAGTGATTTTACGTTCCCTGGGCATTCTGTTGCGCATTTGCTCCGGCATGCCCTCGATGCTGAAATTTAATTTTACCGTTTCTTCGTAAATTACCTCGCCCTGTTTTATGGTTTGTTGAGCCATCATTGATAAACCCAAAACAAAGGCAAAAATTGAAAGTATTGCTTTTTTCATGATTGTAAAGTTTAATGAATAAATCTGCTCCCAAAATTAGTACAGAAGTCATTTTGGGAGGTTAATGAAACCCTAATTAAGGTTAATTAAGGTTAATTTGAAACTATTGTTTTTTCAATTAGTTTAATTTTGTTGTTAACAGAAATAAAATGAAGAATTTAAAGCATAATGCAGTTGTTGTTCTGAGAATTGTAAGCCAGTTGTTGTTGGTATTGTTTGTGATATATTGGCTCATGGGCGAATATCAGGGGAAGAAAAAATTCCTTAAGGAAGAATTGGAAAGGGGATTTATAATTGCAGAACGTATGATGATTGATTCGGTATTGAATACGCACCTCATCGAACCCATTCTTCATGATACCTTAAAAAATTTCGATATTCATATTTCTTCAGATTCCTCAAAATTTGATACCATTAAAGTTATCGGATCATTTAATCCGGGAAATCCCAGGGATAGGCGCAGAATGAGTTTTTTTAGTTTCAGCAGCGATTCACTGAATTTGAATGATTCTGTAAATCTGCGTTCCTCATTTATCAGGGACAGTTCAAATTCTTATTTATATTCCGGTGTCCGTCTCTTTGTGAATCAATTAGGACGGATCGATCATAATCCTTTTAGCCGGGGATCATTTATCCGGGCCAATGCCGATACACTCATATTACAGCAATCATTTCGCGAATTCTTACAAAAATATGATGATGGGCTCAGGGCTGATTGGATTTCTAAAAAAGATACAGCCAACAATTCTGTTAAAGGAATATTGTTAATGGGCAGAATATTTGAAGATGAATTTATGGCCGATGTTACGAATTATAAAGCTTACCTGTTCAGGGCTATTTTTTCACAGATATTATTTGCCCTGTTTTTATTGATTGTAACCTTTACGACCTTTCGAATTTCATATTTGAATACCAAAAAACAGCAAAAACTCTTGCAAATAAAAAACGAATTTATCAGCAATATTACCCACGAATTAAAAACTCCTGTTACTACGGTAAAAGTGGCACTCGAATCCTTAATCGAATTTGAAATGAATAAAAACCCCAAAGTGGTTCAGGAGTATCTCGAAATGTCGGTGCTTGAATTAAACCGGCTGGATACACTGGTGAACAAGGTATTGAATAATTCGATGCTTGAAGATGGGAAAGAAATGTTTGTAAGAGAAGAGGCTGACTTAAAAGTTATTATTAAGGAGGTGATTACATCCCAGCAATACCGTATCCATAAAGATGAGGCAGGCATTGTATTTACAACTGAATTAAGTTCTGCCATTACAATGATCGATAAAGTTCATATCCAGGGCGTTTTGATCAATTTAATCGACAACAGTTTGAAATATGGCGGGTCAAAAGTTCAGGTTGAAGTGAATTTGTTTCAGAAATCAAATGATTTTATCGTATGTGTTAAAGATAACGGCCCTTGTATTCCGGAAGAATACCTGAATAAAGTGTTTGATAAATTTTTCAGGGTGCCATCCAACAACAGGCACAATGTAAAAGGTTACGGTTTGGGGCTTCATTATGCAAAACAGGTGATGGACCATCATCATGGAAAAATTGAAGTCAGAAACCTGCCCGAAGGTGGCTGTGAATTTGCATTAACAATTCCGATCATTGAAATATGAAATTAAGAATATTATACGTTGAAGATGAGCCTTTTTTGGGCAAGATTGTAAAGGAGGCACTCGAAAGCCAGGGCTTTGAAGTTTTGTGGATCAATGACGGCGCCCTTGTTATCAATGCTTTTTCAACTTTTGTGCCCGATATATGTGTACTCGATATAATGCTCCCCAATGTAGATGGATTGAGTTTAGGCAAACAACTTCGAAACCTTTCCCCTGATTTGCCCATTATTTTCCTGACTGCCAAAATTACCACCGATGACCTGGTAAAAGGTTTCGAATACGGAGGTACCGACTATATCAAAAAACCCTTCAGTGTAAAAGAGTTGATTGTGCGGATTAAAAATCAAATGGACTTAAAAAAGACCATCGATAGCCACAGGCAGGGAAGTAATTTTGAGATTAAGTTGGGCGATTTCCGTTTTTTGCCGGCCAAATTTGAATTGCTCTTCAAAGATCAACAAATGAAACTCTCCTCCCGCGAATCGCAGGTGTTGAACATTCTGGCTGCACATCCAAACCAAACTGTCGAAAGGAAAAAACTACTGCTGAGTGTTTGGGGCGACGATTCTTATTTCAACTCACGTAATCTGGACGTCTATATCCGAAAGCTCAGGGAACACTTCTTGCCCGATCCGCGAATAGAAATTCTAACCCTTAAAGGCGTGGGTTATCAATTCATCATCCCGGAATAATTTACAAAACTGAATTTTAGTAAACTCCATTAATAGCAGTTAAATAACTTTCGATTCAGGCAAATTAATTTTTCTTGGCCTTTTTTTCCCTTTTTTCAGCTTTCTTTTCTTTGGCACTTTTTTGAGGTGCTTTCTTGGTTTCTTTTTTTACTTCTTGAGATTTTGACATAATGATTGATTTTAAGTTGATTGACTATTGTTTTTATTTGTTTTCTTGGGTGCCGTTCGCATAGTTTGCAAACCTGCCTTTGCCTTTTGGATGGACGTTATCGTGTCTTTCCCAGGGCCAGCCGCCAAATTGTGTTCGGTTATAGTCGGCGATTGCTTGTTGAATTTCCGTATGTGTGTTCATTACAAAAGGTCCATGTTGTACAACGGGCTCATTCAGTGGTTTCCCTTGTAAAACCAAAAGAAAGCCTTCCTCAGTACCATTTTCTAGGAGTACTGGCCGATCTGCCTGAATTCGACCTGAATGGTAAGCTTTAAGATCGATTCCGCCAATTTTGAGATCGGAACCTTTATAAAAATATAAACTTCTGTTAACATTTGCCGATGCTGTGGGAAGTGTCCATTTTGCATTCTTTGTCATCCGAATCAACCAAATTCCTACTTCATTTTCAGCATTTGCAGCCCATGAATCCGGTGCGGGTGGAGGAGCAATTGCATGATCTATTTTCCCCGCAATAACTCTCACTTCAGTTAAATTGCCATCTTCGTCTGCAACTGAAACGATCGGAACATTTTCCGACCAGAGCATTGCATAATGAGGCTGAACAAATTTACTTGCTTGTGGCAAATTGAGCCAAATCTGGAAAAGTTCAAGTAAATTCTCCTGATCCTTTTTGAGAAGCGGAAACATTTCAGCATGTTGTAAACCGGAACCGGCGGTCATCCATTGTACATCTCCTTCACCATATCTTCCTGCTGCACCATGTGAGTCGGAATGATCAACAAATCCATTTAATACAATAGTTACCGTCTCAAATCCACGATGCGGATGAGCCGGAAAACCCGGTATTCGTTCTCCATGGTACATGCGCCAACCATCTTTGGTTGTAAAATCATTTCCAAGATTTCTGCCGGATAATGATGCTGCCGGACCCAACTCATCATTTCCTTTTGGATAATGATCGAGATGATGAACACAAAACAGAAAGGGATCAACGGTTTCCCAGTTAAATCCCATCGGTCTTACATCGAATATTAAATCTTGCATATACTTTTATTAATTGGAGATAAAATTAATCAATATTTCATTGGTTGAAAATCTTCAATCGAATTGAATATGAATCAAAGTTGAAGCATTTTAAATATTTTATAACTTGTACGGTATAAAATTTAAAATTATGAAAAGAGTTAGTTTGCTTATAGTGCTTGCTATTGCAGCAGTTACAATGTTTTCGCAGAGTAAATATGATCCCGGTATTCTTACAAAAAGTGATTACGACCGGGCGGTTAAATTTATGTATGGAACCGGCGAACAATTGGAATTCAATACCAGAGTAGATATAAACTGGATCAGCGAATCTGAATTTTATTACAGCCTTAATGCTGCCGGAGGCACCAAATATTATCGGGTGGATGCCAAAAAGAGAAAAAAATCAGAAATTTCACAAGCGGTTACGGAAAAACTTAAAGTTGAAAAACCTACCATTAAAGATGCCATGCTTTCTCCCGATGGTTTGAAAGCTGCATTTATCAGGGATTATAACTTGTGGATGAAAATTATTGCCACGAATGAAGAAATTCAGCTCACCAGCGATGGGA
>CAYNTB010000056.1:0-9592 GCA_964399905.1 uncultured Bacteroidales bacterium
ACCATTAAAACGGTCTTAACCGAGATTGACGGCATTGGTTATTCAACCGCCCAAAAATTACTTTGGAAATTCAAATCAGTTAAAAACATCCGGGAAGCAGGTTTTGATCAGATTGCAGATGTTGTCGGTAAGGCCAAAGCCCAAATAATCATACAATTTTTTCAAAAGTTGACATAAAAAAATCCCCTCACATTCATAAGGGGATTTACATTTCTTTTCAATTCTATTACTGTAGCGTAAATCGAACCGGAAGGTTAAATTGTACACGTACTGGTTTGTTACGCTGACGACCCGGAATCCATTTTGGCATCGCTTTCACAACCCTGACAGCTTCTTCGTCACAGCCGCCGCCAATTCCCCTGAGTACCCTAACATCAGTCACAGATCCGTCTTTTTCAACTACGAAAGTAACATATACCCTTCCCTGAATACCACTCTCACGAGCCATTGTCGGGTATTTTATGTTTTTATTCAAAAATTCCATTCGTGCTGCATCTCCTCCCGGATATTCCGGCATTGCTTCCACAACCACGAAAATTTGTTCTTCTTGAATTTCTGCCTCTTCTTCCATTTCGATTGGAACATACTCTTCAATCTCGGTGGTTTCAGAAGCTTCAGCATCAATTTCAATTTCGTCTTCAATTTCCACATCATCTTCAACAATATTGATAACCGTTACCTGTTTGGGTGGAGGTGGTGGAGGTGGTTTCACTTTTTGCTCGGTAACCGGAATAATTTCCTCTACAATATCAACAGCTTCTCTGGTACCTAAATCCAGTTCTCTTTTTTCATAGCTTTTCCATTCGAAGGCTGACCAAATTAAAGCCAGTGTAATGACTAATCCAATCTGGACAAAGAGGACTCTTTTAGATTCAAGATCTGCTTTTGGGGTCTTTTTTGCATCCATGTTTATCGTTTTATTACTTGATATATAATATTTTTAATGCGTTTGCTAAAATATTAAAAAAACTTATTGTTTTGTAATTTTTCTCTGTATTTTTTTTGTTGTTATAAGATAGATGCCCAATCCGGACAAACACCCTATAAAATTTGCCAAAAAATCAAAGAAACTTCCACTTCTGTTAACAAATGCGACAACCTGCAATATTTCTGTTAAAGCCCCAAAAATTATGCCAATTAACAATAACGCTGTCAGGTATTTGGCAGGTAATTTAGGTGCTCCCAGATATTTAGACGTATTATTTATTAAAAGGTACACGAAAACAGCGTATAAAAACAAATGCACAATTTTATCAGGCCTCAACCATTGCCAGAAATTGCCGACATCAGGAAGAACGTTTCCGGGAATACCCGATAATGCCATAATAAAAAAGGACCATAAAAAAACAGGCCAGAAGTTTTTCAGTATCATTTAAATATAATAATGGCAGGGGCAGGCTTATACCATTTCCTGTACAAATTAAATCTATGCTTCCAGTAGTTCTTTGTATTGGCTGGCCGAAAGCAGTTTATCGAGTTCCGCAGGATTGGTTAGTTTAATTTTAATAATCCAACCATCTCCGTATGGATCCTTATTAACTTTTTCAGGAGCAGATTCAAGCTCTTCATTAAAAGCAATCACTTCTCCACCAACCGGCATGAACATATCAGACACGGTTTTAACAGCCTCTATAGTGCCAAAAGCTTCTTCGGCATCCAGTGTTTCGTCCAGTGTTTCAACTTCGATAAATACAATATCTCCTAACTCTTTTTGTGCATAATCGGTAATGCCAATTGTGGCCTCTTCTCCTTCTACCAATATCCATTCATGGTCTTTGGTGTACTTTAAATTTTCAGGTATATTCATTGCTTATTAATTAAAATTATTGATGCTTCAAAAGTACAATTTTTTGATAAAGGATACCATTAGAAATTGTTTATACACTTTCTAAATTAATATATGCGTGTTAATTAAGGATGAACCTTAAACTAATCCCGCCATTTGTTGTTGAATTAGGGTATTGTGTACTTACAAAAGGATTATTAATAACCTTATCAAAGAAGAACCTGATATTAAATTTCTGATTCACCATATAATCGGCCGAAGTATTAATTGAAACCACTTTCTGACCTGCCGAAATTTGATTAATACCTTCATTTATTCTTCTGAGCGTTGTTTTATTATTACGAATGGAAAAATCTGCCTTTAAATTTAGATCGCTGCTCATTCTTCTGGACGAATTTCCACCGGTTGCAGATTTTACCATAAATGAAACATCTTTAATCCGATAACCAATTCCGACCACAAGTTCATCGCTTTTCACTTCAATTAACTGATTATTGGCAAAGCTGAATGCCAGGTTACGCGATTTTTTTATTTCGACCTTTGAGGTCAGGCTGTTTTGCATAATCACGTCTATACTGATCAAAGGGGCAAATTGCTCGGTAATCGACACCTGGGCAATATCGTATTCAGGGATAAAGTTTATGCCGTCAACATTCAGGCTTGCCGGAAAACCATTAATCATTTCCCTTCCGACATTCGAAACAAAACTGCCCACATTATATGAAGCCCGATAGGCATGCATCAGGGTGATATTTCTGAATATTTTTTGCAATGCTTCAATTTTGGTTAAACCGGTAAAAGTGATGCGCCAGTTCGGGATGGGTATTTTTGGAAATTTGGTCAAAGCGATATCTTCGGGGTTTTTCCCGGTATATGCAGCCAGAAGCGAATATAAAAGCACATCCTGCGATGAAGGCCCGTAACCAACCGGGAATCTGACAAGGTCACCATTAATAGTATCAGCCACAAATGTCTGTCCTGAATAATTGGGGTTTTCGTTGGCCAATCGATATGCAATTATTTCGCGATAATTCTTAAAATTCTTAAAATTTTCAGAGATGTTTTCAGACGACTCCTTCTTAAAAGCAGATTTCCAGGCAATGATAGACATACTAAAACTGCCATTATCAATCGGTGCATAAGAATGGAAATTCCCATTTGCATCTGCCCTAAAATATTCAGAATGACTGACGGCATAAGCCCTGTCGGCATTTAGTTCAATTTTTAAGCCGGACAATGGTTCGATGGTAGCCCTCATGGTTAAGTTGGAGGTAAGCTTGGTTGCATATTGCTGATTTAACAGCGTATCCGGTGATAACCATCCGTATCTGACCGCATCATTTCTAATATCGCGCTGATCGCCAAATACAAAGCCGATTCCGGGAGCCAGGCTGCTTGGATAATTATTTTCGAAATTCGGATATCTACTATAAAGATCTTCATCCGGAGTATATTTCCAGCTATTTCCGAATGAGGTTGGCTCAGGGTAAAAACCGGGAATAAAAGTTCCTCTTATTTCTGAATAATTAACGGAGGCGCGTTTAACAGCCATTAATAATCTTAATAACTTATCTGCAGCTACTTTGAAATAATTCGGCCTGTCTTTTTGGTTTTTTTCTTCTTCTCCCCTCACCACCTCATCTTGCAAGTTTTGATTAGTGGAAGGTTGATTTCTGCTTTGAACCACTCTTTGGGGCTGATTGATGGATTTAAAGTAAGGGATCTTATCGTAGAGTTTACTTAAATTAAAATCGCCTGTGAGCTGAAGCTGGGCTGAATTTTCAATCTGGTTTCCAAATTGCTGTTGAATAGAACTCGGCGACGCGCCCCAGTTAAATGTACCCTGATAGCTCAATTGTGAACTGATCCAATCAAGCAGGGGCATTTTCTGAAATGGGAGGGCATAATTCAGGATCAGCAACTGGTTATATCGGTTGATACTTCCCAATCGTCCAATTTCATCAAAAATTTCCCGGCGATAGGCCGAATATTCTTCATCCCCTTTTTCGGGGTTTCCCTGGGGCTCATCAATATAAGCTGTGGCATTCGCCCTGAAATCAAGCTTCAATGATTGGGACAAATCAAATTTTACGTTATAATTACGGTTCCAGTCCCATTTTTTTACATAAAATGTTTCCATCGGAACATCTCCACTGCTTTTATTTCTGAGGGTTCGTTTATTGTGCTCCCGGTACATGTCTGTTCTGAATGAAATCAGTTTGGGTAAATAATAAAAGTTGAAATCCCGAATCAGGTTTAAATATTTTGAACCGGACAGAAATTCAGATTTCCCAAATGGCTTGACCAATTTAGGGTTGTTTGTAAAATTGTAACCGAATCCACCACGATACACTTTCTTTAAATCATAATCAACATCAATGTTTCGGGAGAAGATTTCTGAATAGGCATAAGAAAAATTCAGGTTTTCAATATCATAGACCCTGGCTTTTTCTCCATTCAACTTGTCTTTTCGAACATTCATAAAGTTGATGTTTTTACGCTGAACATAATCAACAACAATCCGGTTTAAAGAGTCTCTTTCCTCCTGTGTTTCAAATGAATCCAATTCTGTTTTTAACGCAATGTCGGGATCCACCGGATTGTATTGAGGCGTACTCTGGGCTTCCGAATAATCAAAATGGAAGGGGATTCGGATTCCTGATTTTTCAGGGAAAAATTTTCCGATCTCCATATCTGTGCTGAAGTCAATCGAGGTGATTGCCTCCATAAATGTTTCATTCACCCTTTGTTCGATGCTCCCAAATCCAGGTGTGTTATGGCTCCCCATAAGTGTAACCCGGCCCAGATCAGCCAGATTTGCAGAAATACGGGCTGTAGCCGCCCATCCCCCATTATTGCTAAAATCGGTTAATCGCATTTCATTTACCCAAATTTCAGCACTTTTGGGCATCCCGTCGTCTCCGGCAGCTGAATTTACACTTTTGGGATTTCGGATACCAATAAGTATGGCCTTTACATCACTGATGCTCGGCATCCCGATTACCGTAACTTTTGCATTTCCATCATAAATGATATAAGGAACAGAATTACTTAATCCCGAAGCAGGATCGCGCATGGCAATATTGCGTTGTTGTTTTATTTCTACCAATCGTTCAAGATCGATACTAAAACTGTTATCTTCGGGCCAAATGGCATATGGATCGGCAGCTGTTGTGCCCCAGGGCGTAAATTGCAGCGGTATTTCATACTCATAATAGTTTTCGGAAAAATCAGATCCAAAACGCATAAATACACTCAATTCTCCTGACTGCAATTCTTTAGCTTCATACATCTTTTCGGCATGAACAAACATTTGCAAATTTTTATATTGCCTGAAATCAAAATCCGTGGTTTTATAAACGCCCCTTGAATCTCCATCCTCAAGATTGTCAACTTTCATAACCATGGCCTGTTCATTCCTTCTGATGATATCTGTGGTGGCAATGTTAATTTCCCTTTCGATCCCGGGAGGAATGACATAGGGTACAGGATATCTCTTACCGTTTTCTTCAATGTTGACGGCTGACACATCAAAGGTTGTTTGACTTTCAAGATCAATGGGTTGAGAAATATCCACACCCTCCATCAAGGATTGATTATATCGGCGCCATTCTCCGCGTACAAGCTCAAGTGTGGCAAATCGTAGCACAACCGGGCGTTTGAAACCTTTCATAAACATTCTTAGAAATCGAATGGATTTAAAATCCTGTATATTCCCGACAATCTTATCCGGCTGATTAACAGGAATTTTAAATTGGTACCATTTTGTATTTCTAAGATTTCCGTTCGGAAGTTGATGTGAAGTGGCTTCATAAATATCGGTGATGTAATTTTGGCCGATTAACATTTTTTGTTTGTCCAGTTCAATTTCATATTGAAAATATCGTTCTGCCTCACTCAGTGTATTATCATAATTGATATCCTCTCCGTCGGGCATGGCCGTTGCAGCTGTTGGGTATGGTTCCGGATTTTGATCACTTGATGGCGAATTTCCGTCGGGATTATTAAAATTTTTATAGCGCTCCAATATACTTGCATAACGATTATCGTCGTCATAATCAGATCCCCTGAAATAATGATAATTATCAGAAGACGGATCTCGGTTGGCGTTTATAAAGGCGACAGAATTTGTTCCAAAAATATTTTGAATTTTATTCAAATAATCATGCTTACCCGAAATTTCATTAAAGAAAGATTGTTCATCGTCATCTCCCAAACCATCATAACCAACATCCTGATACCTACGTGTCCCTGCCTGATTATCAAACGACTCCACTAATGATTGCAGTGTAGGCACCCTTCCCCAAATAGTCGTATCAACATTTACAACTTCTTCGGTTGAGGGTAAGCCATTTTCAAAACTTTTTCTGGAATCTCGCAGTATATCTTCAGAAATATCGCCCAGATTAAAATATAATTTCCCCGAATTTGTTGCATCCTCTGAAAAAGGATCCATCAGCCAGAATTCAATATATTCAACATTGGTGGCCTCAAAATCTGTTGATTCTATTTTACGCATCACACCGCCCCATCTTGATTCCGGATCATTCAGTGCTCCCGTTTCATTGATCCCCGCGGTTAAATTCCCCACCGGGGTCACATCAAAATTATAGGGTCCTTTTTCTGCCGGATAAAACGCCATGTTTAAGATGGGTATATTGGTCGGGATTCCATTTGGAATATCTTTATTGGGGAATATTTCGGTTTCAAGAACCTGCCGCACGCTGTTTTTTGATAATTCGTTATTATCAATATTTGGAGGTTTTAAGGTTGTTTTTCGATCATAAAATAAAGGATCAATAATATACCAGGCCATTTTTGCACGGTTTTTCCCATAATTTAATCCTTCATTTGGTGCAGATTCCGGAAATTCATCATACTGGCCCTGCGGCGTACTTGCCAAAAGCCATGCACCGAAATTCTTCAAATCAAGTGTCGATTTACTGCCTTCAAAATCGTCGATATAAGAAGTTCCGGTTTTACCTATGGCTTTTGAATGCCCGGGTATAAAATGAGCAAATTCGCCATCTATATTAATTACCGACTTTTCTTTAGTACTGATAAAGGGGAGTTTATCAACCAATTTGGTAAGCAATCTCGATTCTTCTTCAAAATTGAAGTTGATGCCCCAAATCGTATTTGAAATCGGGTCATCGCCATAATTGGTTTTTTGTGTGAGCGGCCTTTCGTTTAAATTAATGATTGTTGCACCTATATTGGTATTATCTTTTAGCGCATAATTAATATGTGTACCCATCATCCGCTTGGTTTGCAGATTGAACATAGAGTTGCTCTCGAGCGAAACTTTTATGGGTGTGCCGCTGTTAAGAATTCCTTCGTTGATGATCCGTACCCTCCCCAGGGTATAATCTACCGTATAGTCAACATTTTCAGTTAGCGGGATTCCTCCTGCAGATACAACCACCGAACCCTGTGGAACGTTTAAGGCATTAAGTGATATTTCGTTGCTCGACGAGGACTTGTAAATCCCCTCCAAAATGAATTTGTTTTTTTGCGGATATTGTTCCGCCCCTGTTTTAGTTAGGGTATACAGTGAATCATAGGCATATTTACTGGCCAGCGCAGGATCGGTAAACAGCTTTCTTAAATCTTTGCCAAAGGGTTCGAGTACCGGAAAGAAAATACGACCGTTTGATGCCTGAATGGTTCCACCATCGGTTGCCGCGCCATCAATAAAATCGAAAATACCGTCAGGGGGTGGATTTAACTGGGGACTCAAATTGTCCATGTTCATCAACCGAATCAACGGAATCCCTTTGATGTTATCATCCCCTTCGGTCAGATAGGCCGTTGGTATCCCATTTTTGTTACCGGAATAAAAAATATTAAAAATAAAATCTTCAGGGTTTATCTGATAAGCCCTTATTGAATAAACATTCTTCATCATCAAATCCCACATCTTGCGATGTGTATTTACTGAAGTACTTTTTAGCATTTTCACAATTAAGACCTGGGGCGCATTAATTCCCTGATCGGTAAATTCTCCAACCTGATAAATTTTATTATCGCCAATCACCGTATATTGATATGCAACAGCAAGTGTTTGATCGGGGTTAAGCGTTGTATTGAGTGAAATAAAGCCCAATCTTTTATTGAAAGTGTATTCAGACGACCTCAATTTTCTTGCACTTTCTATTTTTTCGAAGTCTTCTCCGGCTATAAAATATCCCGACTGGCCCAGATTTAACGGATCATACTTTAAATAATTCGATACGGTATTAATATCCCTGAGTTGAGCTGTATCCAAACGGTTGAGCAAATCGTTTGATAAATTGGAAGGTAAATGGCCCCCTGTTTTGGGATTGATATATCGGTTATCGGGATTGAATTCACCCAGGTCACTCAAAGCAATTATATTCCGGTTATCGCTTACAGCAGGCCCGATATTTGTTACCCATACTTCCATCCGGGTAATATTTATATTGGAGGTAATTACCGGTAAATTTTTAAGTGCTTCATTATAACGGTTACTCTGTTTGCCTTCATTGTCTGTAAGGTCTTCGCGGAAATATTGCCCGATAAAGAAATGACGGTTTTCTTCGTAATCAACAGCTGTTAAACTAAATTCGTTGGTTTGTGCCCCACCCTGCACAGTAATTGATGAAGTTTGGCTTTTTTGCTGCGAAAAAACGCTGGTTATTGTTGTTCTGCCAAATTGCAATTTTGTTTTGATCCCAAATAAACTCTGACTGCCGGTAATTAAAGTTGTCGGCAATGGCAGGGTAACATCCCCCGCTTCAATCAGTTTTACAATTTCATCTTCTTTTCCTTCATATTTAAGGGCGAGTTTGTTTTCAAAGTCGAAAGTTGATTCGGTATTATAATTGGTTTTAAACTGGATTTTATCACCAATGTTTGCCAAAACGCTCATTTGAATTTTTTCCTTGAAATCAAAATTTGTGGTTCGGCGCCTTCGAACATCCAGGGTTTCATCTTTTCGGTTATTGGCAAGTACCCCAAAGGTTAGTTCAGCCGATCCTTGCGGCCTAATATCAATGGTATTGCCCCCAAATATCCGGTCGAAAGCTTCGCCCCCGACATGAACAGAAGGAATGATTCCGGCGCGGCTGTCTGATCCTGAAGTGTTACGTCTGTCCCTGAAATAATCATTCACGGATTTTTTCAGGGCATAATCCTGATATTCATCAAAATTAAGTTGATAAGGCTGGCGATAATTTAAATTCCCCATCCGGCTAAAAAAGTTATATTTTCTGTTTTGGGGATCGTAAACAATTTGCGATTTGATATTGAGGGGCGTTCGAAGAAAAATCGGGCTCGTAAAACGATAGTTAAAGGGTTCGAAGAATTTACTTTGATATGGTATCCTTAGATTGGGAACGGTATCACTCAATTGGAAACCAGACTGATTTTTTATTGGATCTTCTTCTGCAAAAACTGTATTCGGGGCAAAGGCAATAATTATAAAAATGAATACAAAAATCCACCAGTTTACGCATATATTTTTATCTGCAGATCTCAAAGATTAACTTCAATTTTAATAAACACAAAATGAAACGATCACCATCATAAATTCTCCAGAAAGCTATAAAGATTTTAAAACAGTCTTGATCAATTCTTCAACGCTCAGGTCGTTTCCTTTTGATTTCAGAACACTATCAATAGCTTTAGAAGCAAGGTTTTTATTAAAACCAAGAACGACCAATCCTGATAACGCTTCATCTTTTTTGGTATTGTGTGAGAAATGTACATTTTCATGCATTCCTTCATCCTTTTCTAATTTATCTTTTAAATCAATAATGATCCTTTGGGCTGTTTTTCCCCCAA
>CAYNTB010000057.1:0-2442 GCA_964399905.1 uncultured Bacteroidales bacterium
CGGTTTTCCGGGAAATCGGCTTGAGGCATAACGGGCAGGTATAATTCCAATGATTTGCATAATTTAATAAAGTTTAACGCCGGTTGGAACAATTTTGTCAGGGGCAATCAACACTGTATTTCCATTTTTATCAGGCACTCCGAGGGTTAAAACTTCGGAAATGCTGGGCCCGATCTGACGTGGCGGAAAATTAACGACTGCCAGCACCGTTTTGCCCAATAAATCTGCCTTGGAGTAATTCTGTGTAATTTGTGCACTCGATTTTTTTATTCCGATTTCATCTCCAAAATCGATCAACAATTTGTAAGAAGGATTTTTAGCTTCGGGGAAATGATTTACTTCGATAATTTTGCCCGTTCTGATATCAAGTTTAATGAAATCATTAATAGTAGCCATAACTATTGATTAAAAGAGACCATGAATTTCGGCATTGATTTTTTCAATCACCATCCCAAGATCTTCGGCTTTGGATTCAAAATCGATGTCATCAACATCAATGATCAATAATTTGCCTGACTCATATTTTGTAATCCGGCCTTCGTACCTTTCATTTAAAAGTTTCAGGTAATCCAGTCGGATAGATTCTTCATATTCCCTGCCCCGTTTTTGGATCTGGTTAACAAGGTTTGAAACACTTGATCGCAGGTAAATTAATAAATCGGGAGGTTGGATAAATGAACTCATTAACTCAAATAATGAACTATAATTCTCAAAATCGCGGGTCGACATCAGGTTCATCGAATGGAGATTGGGCGCGAAAATGTAGGCATCTTCATAAATGGTCCGGTCCTGGATAACTGTTTTCCCACTCTGCCTGATTTTTATCACCTGCCGGAATCTGCTATTTAAAAAATATACCTGCAAATTGAACGACCATCGTTGCATGTCTTCATAAAAACTGTTGAGGTATGGGTTGGTGTCAACATCTTCATAATGAGCTTTCCATCCAAAGTGTTTGGAAAGAAGCCTGGTTAAAGTCGTTTTTCCTGAGCCTATATTTCCCGCAATTGCGATGTGCATGTTTTGAAATTTTAATGATATACGAAGTTAAAAAAAACCGTTAAACAGCAAACAATTTTAATGATTAAGGTGCTGAAGGAGTTCATTGATATAAATACGGTCGTTTGACAAGCGGGGAACTTTATTCTGCCCGCCTAATTTACCGCGTTCTTTCAGCCATTTATAGAATGTTCCTTTGGGAGCCTGCCTGATGATGGGCATTTCAAGCACCATATCATTAAATCGCTTGGCTTCATAATCTGAATTGAGCGATTGTAAAGCCTTATCCAGAGAATTTGTAAAGTCTGAAAGGTTTTTTGGTGGCACTTCAAATTCGATGATCCATTCGTGGGCCGCTTTTTTATCATTTTGAAAATAAATCGGTGCAGCAGTGTATTCGCTGATGACCGATTGGTTTTCAAGACAGGCTTCTTCCAGGGCTGTTTCTGCATTGTCGATTATAATTTCTTCACCTACGGCATTAATGAAGCTTTTTGTGCGGCCCGTTATTCGGATTCGGTAGGGCGATAATGAAGTAAATTCGATGGTGTCGCCAATCATATACCTCCATAATCCTGCATTGGTTGTGATAAGAAGGGCGTAATTGGTGTTCAACTTTACCTGTTCAAGTGTAAGTGGTTTTTTATCATCTGAATTCACCTGATCAACCGGCAGGAATTCGTAATAAATTCCATAATCGAGCATCAACAGCAAACCTTTTGAATCCTTCTCATCCTGAATTCCAAAAAATCCTTCCGATGCATTATAGGTCTCAAAAAAATTCATTTTTGATGAGGGGATGAGTTTTAAAAATTGTTTTCTGTATGGGGCGAAATTTACACCACCATGAAAAAATACTTCAAGCTCGGGCCAGACTTCAGAAATATTTTCTTTCCCGGAAATTTCCAGTATCTTTTTTAATAACAACAAGGTCCATGAAGGAACTCCGGATAAACTTGTCAGATTATGCTGAATGCTGGCTTTCGCCATTTCTTCAATTTTAACTTCCCAGTTGTCCATGAGCGCGACACTTCGTTTAGGGATACGCATAAATTCTGCCCAAAATGGTAAATTTTGAATAATAATGGCTGAAAGGTCGCCGGTGTAATATTCTTCGTTGTTCACTTCCCTGATGCGATGCGTGCCACCCATGGCCAAGCCTCGTCCGTTGAAAAAGTTAGTGTCGGGATTGTTATTAAAATAAATGGAAAGCATGTCTTTGCCCCCGCGATAATGACAGTCTTCAAGCGATTCTTCACTCACGGGTATGAACTTGCTTTTATCACTCGTTGTTCCCGATGATTGTGCAAACCACCTTATTTCAGAAGGCCAGAGCAGGTTTTGCTCTCCGTCCATCAACCGCTGAATATAGGGTTTTAGTGAGTCATAATCATTAACAGGGACCCGTTCCACAAAGTTCCGATAAGTGTTTATCGACTTATA
>CAYNTB010000057.1:2570-9525 GCA_964399905.1 uncultured Bacteroidales bacterium
GCCATTCTTCCTGTACCTCATGCGGGTATTTAATAAAAAGATCGATTTGATGGATCCTTTTCTTAATGAGCCACGAAAGAACCGAATTTAAAAGTGCCATGCGTTTTCAATAATTTTTATTCGTGAAACTAAAATTTTAAATATGTTAACATGATAAAAATTCAAAGTTGAACGTTTTGCCTGCCGAAAAGCAATACAGTCAGGAATCCGGATGTATCGAAATAATAAGTTGATATTCTGATATTTCCACCGTTCTTAAACTGCATCCCTGAATCAATACCTCATTAGCTCTGTATTAAGGTTGTTCAATTAAGTACTTTCAAAGGTAACTAAAATACAATTTTCTCAGGCTTTAGTTTATTAAAAAAATTAATTAATCCGAAGTCTTTGAATTTCTTTAAATTTACCATAAAAACTTTGATTTTCATAAGTATTGATAATGATCGCTTTTCCGAATGCAAAAATAAATCTGGGTTTAAATATTATCGAAAAGAGAACGGATGGTTACCACAATATTGAAACCGTTTTTTACCCGCTTCAATTATGCGATGTGCTTGAGATCGTCAAAAAACCCGACCTGATCTCCAAAACAGAATTCAATGCCAGTGGGTTGGCCATTCCCGGCCGGAAAGAGCATAATCTTTGTCTCAAAGCATATCATTTACTGAAAACTGACTTTGATTTACCGCCCGTACACATACATCTTCATAAAGTAATTCCGATGGGTGCCGGCCTTGGGGGCGGCTCTTCGGATGCGGCCTTTACCTTAAAAATATTAAATTCGCTTTTCGAATTGGATTTAAACAATCATCAATTGCACGATTATGCATCGCTCCTCGGTGCCGATTGTGCTTTTTTTATTGAAAATAAACCACTGGCTGCAAGTGAAAAAGGAGATCTGTTCTCCAAAATCAGGATTAATCTGACGGGAAAAACATGCGTGGTTGTAGTTCCTGATATTCATCTTGAAACCGCAAAAGCATATGCCGGAGCCAGGGTGCACAAACCAGAAAAATTACCATCCGAGATCATTGAAAATTATGCTGTAACGGATTGGAAATCTGTGCTAAAAAATGATTTTGAAAAATCACTTTTTAGAGCCCATCCGGTGTTAGATGAAATAAAATCCGAATTGTATCGACTTGGGGCGGTTTACGCATCAATGAGCGGGAGTGGTTCGGCCATTTTTGGATTGTTTGATAAACCGATTGATGTATCAGCTAATTTCAATAAATTTTTGTACCGGGCAGAAAAAATGTAAGGCCGTTCCAACTATTGTATTATTTGAAACGTCATTATACCTAAAAGAATAAAATTTGAAGCCAGGAATTGAAATGCACACCGAATTGATCAATCAATGTATCCGCGGAAATTCGCGTGCACAATACAGGCTCTATAAGCTTTATTCAAAGGCGATGTATAACATTTGTGTGCGGATGTTATCAGATCGGTACGAAGCAGAAGATGTGCTCCATGAAGCATTTGTAAGTGCTTTCCGGAACCTGAAGCAGTTCAAGGGTGAATCGACCATTGGTGCCTGGCTGAAAAGGATTGTAATTAATAAATGTATCAGTCATCTGCGCAAAAAAAAACCGGTTCTGATTGAAGTTGATAAGATCGAAAATGAAAACAGTGCTTCTTTTGAGGAATTGGAATATATTTCATTAAATCCGGAATATATTCATCAGGCCATTAAAGAGTTACCCGAAGGATCCAGGGTGATTTTTAACCTGTATGCATTGGAAGGCTATAAACATAAGGAAATAAGCCAAATGCTTGAAATTTCAGAATCAACTTCAAAAACCCAGTATTTACGTGCACGATCTATTTTAATGAATAAACTAAGTTTCAATGAAATCAAAGTTTGAAAATTTTTTAAATGAACACAGAAGCAGTCTGGATGTCGATCAACCGGATGATGAGCTGATTTGGTCAGAAATACAGGCTGAATTAAAACACAAAAAGCCATTTGTGATTTTGAGCTGGAAGGCAGCCGCTATTTTTTTGCTTGCACTGCTTTGCGGTTTTATACTGAATTCAGTCTTGAATCCGGCACCCAGGATGGTGCAATTAAGCCTGGCGGATATTGCACCGGAATATGCTGAACGGGAACAAATTTACCTGGCTTCGATTCAGGAGAAATGGGAGCAGATCAATAAAACAGATTTTCAACGAAATGATTATGAAAGAATCTTCAGTGAAATAGATCAACTGGAGGAACTAAAAGCGGAAACCTATAAAGATTTTGAAGAGCTTGGCGGGAATCCACGTATGGTAAAAACATTGTTCGAGTATTATGAAATTAAAATACGTTTGCTCGAAATTATGTTGGCCGAAATCGATAAAAACAATAATGACAAAATTAAAAATCAAGGCAATGAAAAATATTATTAAAAAGTCATCTTATTTATTTTTAACCGCTCTTTTATTGGGGTTGGCAATGAATGTTATGGCCTTAGAAAAAGAAGGAGTTATTAGAAAAGAATATGATATAGATAATAATACCCGGATCGAATTTTTTAATAAAAACAGCGATCTGCAAATAAAAACATGGGATAAACAAACAGTTAAAGTTGAGTGTTTTTATAAAATTACGGCAAATGATGAGAAAGATATTTCTCTGACCCTGGATGCTTTGGAAAATCCGGATGTGAATAAATCACCCCGTTTACTAAAAATAGAGACCGGTATTTTTCAGAAAATCAATTCAAAATTTATTTCGGGGCTGATCCAAAAGTTTACGGGAACCCTTATGTCGGGAACAGTTGTCGACCTGAAGGAATATAAGATAAACTATATACTGACGCTACCAGATCATCACGAACTGATGATCAGCCAAAAATATTCAGAGGTGAATATCCCTGATTATTCAGGAAGAATGGAGCTGGATTTATACGATGTTGATTTGTATGCCGGAAAGCTTGCAAATGCCACGATCTTAAAAGCAAAATATTCGAATCTGGACATTTTATCCCTGGGAAATTGTGAAGTTGATATATATGATACGGATGTAGAACTCCGAACAATGGGAGATGTTAACCTGGTATCAAAGTACTCGAAATTTGAAGCTGAATCGGTTGGCAGGGTTATTATGAATTCGTATGATGATAAAATAAAACTCTTGCAATTAAAATCAATCGAAGGAACCTCAAAGTATACGGATTTTATCTTGGGAAGTGTTGAATTTGCCGACCTTGATTTATACGACTGTGAACTGGAAGCCAAAGATTGTGGTGAGCTGAAAATGATTGCTAAATATTCAGGCATTGAGTTTGACAATATAAATATTTTTAAATTTCCCGAATGTTACGACAATACCGTTAAAGCAAAATTTGTTGGTGAATTTTCAACAGACTCGAAGTATACAGACTTTGAATTTGGCCACATTGCAGGGATGATCGATTTTATTACCTATGATGATAAACTAACCGTATCAAATATTGATCCTGATTTTTATTTAATAAAAATTAACGGGAAATATACCGAAGTGGATTTAAAAATTAATGGAAACCCACGCTTCTTTTTGGATGTAAATTTCTCTTATGCCGATTATGATTTGCCAGATAGTGTGCTGTTTTCTTATTTTGAAACCAAAAGCAGTAAATATATTGCTTCCGGAAGAACCGAAGGATTGTCAAAATCAGAAGAAATAAAAGTGAGGACAGAAAGTTCGGGAATTCGCAAAGCCAATATCGGACAATTAAAAGTTGAACAATATGATGGCGGTTTAATTATTCGGAACTAGCAAATCAGAAATTTTTCGTAGCCGGACAATCATCTTGTCCGGTTTTTTTATTTATGAAACACAGATTTCAAAAATATACCGCTTACTTATAAAAATCAGCTATCTACAGCAAGCAACTTGATATTTTGTAATGTTTATTTAGGGGTTGATCGCAATAAAAAGACACCGATAATTGTGAAAATAAGATTGGGAATCCATGCTGCGAAGAGGGGCGATAAATTGCCGAAGGTTGCAAATACCGTAGAAATCTGCATAAACAATATAAACGAAAACGCAATGCCAAGTCCCAAACCCAGGTGCATCCCCATGCCGCCCCTCATTTCTCGGGTCGACAGGGTAACCCCGATCAGTGTCATAACGATAGTGGCAAAAGGTGAAGCCAATCGTTTTCCTTTCTCAACTTCATAATATTTAACATTGTCGGATCCCTTTAGACGCTCGTTTACAATCTTCTCATTGAGCTCCCAATAATTCATGATTTCATAATCCTCTTTTAAAATATATAAATCGGCAGGTACCAGTGCAAGAGTGGTGTCAAAACTTGAACCCATTCTGATACTTTCCTTTCCATCATCAAATTTTCGGATAAAGTAATCTTCGATATGCCAACTTTTAGTGGCAGTATCCCAGCTAAATCTTTCTGCACTCAACTTATAAATTAGTTCATCATCTTCAAATTTTTCCAGGGTAAATTTGAAACCCAATCTGGAACCGATGCTAAAATTTTGGACATAAACAAATTCACCCGGACTGATTTGCAAATGGATGTTCCTGTCTTTGTTTTTAGTCAGCTTCTCCATATACTGATCCTTAAATTCCCTTCTGTTTTGATTGGCGGGCGGGATCAGAAAATTTGAAAGATAAAAGGACAATATGGCCAAAAAAATGGCCGAAATAAAATAGGGCCTTAAAAACCGGTTATAACTAATTCCACTGTTTAAAAAAGCTATCACTTCGGTGTTTGAAGCCAGCTTTGAAGTAAAGAATATAACTGAAATAAAAGTAAAGAGGTAGATAAACAGATTGATAAAATATGGGATGAAATTCAGGTAATAATCAAAAATAATATTTTTAAGCGGTGCTTCGTTTTCTAAAAATTCATCAATATTTTCGCTGATATCAAAAATAATTACGATAATTATCAGCAAACTGATGGCATAAAAAAAAGTCCCCAGGAATTTTTTAATGATATAATAATCGATAATTTTCATAAACCAACAGGCTTGTATGATTGAAACATAATTTTATGCAAGGCAAAGATAGAAAAACATGGAGCATTAATTAAATTCGTGTTGAAAGCTTTTTTAACATCTGGTTTTTCCAGCCGTAAAAATTACCTTCTGATATTTGGAAACGGGCTTCTTTTACAAGCCAAAGATAGAAAGCCAGATTGTGTAAACTCGTGATCATCCCTCCGAGGATTTCACCGGCAGCATACAAATGACGAACATATGCTTTACTGTATTGCAGATCAACATACGATAAGCCGTGCGGATCAAGTGGGCTGAAATCGTTTTTCCACTTTTCATTTTTTATATTCATAATGCCTTCGGAGGTATAAATGATACCATGCCTGGCATTTCGGGTAGGCATCACACAATCGAACATGTCAATTCCCAGCGCAATGCTCTCCAAAATATTTTCCGGAGTGCCTACACCCATTAAATACCGAGGTTTGTCTTTGGGTAAAATATTACAAACAAGTTCGGTCATTTCATACATCAGTTCGTGTGGTTCGCCAACCGAAAGTCCTCCAATGGCATTTCCTTCGGCATTTTGGGCTGCAATAAATTCGGCCGATTTAATTCTCAAATCTTTATAAACACTGCCCTGTACAATCGGGAAAAGCATTTGCTCATATCCATATTTCGGTTCGCTTTGTTCGAATTGGCTGATACATCGTTTCAACCAGCTATGCGTTATATCGAGCGAGTTTTTGGCATACGCGTAATCGCAGGGGTAAGGGGTGCATTCATCAAACGCCATCATGATATCTGCACCTATAATGCGTTGGGTCTCAATTACATTTTCAGGTGTAAATTCGTGTTTAGATCCATCTATATGTGATCTGAAAACCACGCCTTTATCGGTTAATTTGCGGGTATTGGCAAGTGAATATACCTGGTATCCTCCACTATCGGTCAAGATCGGCTTTTCCCAGCCGTTAAATTTATGTAAGCCTCCTGCCTGTTCTATAATATGAAGACCGGGACGTAAGTATAGATGATAGGTGTTTCCAAGAATGATCTGGGCCTTGGTGTCATTTGTCAAGTCAGGAATTTGAACCGCTTTAACTGCTCCTGCCGTACCGACAGGCATAAAAATGGGCGTTTCAATTTGCCCGTGCCCGGTTGATAAAATTCCGGTACGCGCACTTGTTTTTGTATCTGTTGATTTTATTGAAAATTTCATGTGCTCAATTGAACCTTATTCAATCACTTTATTTCTTAAAAATATGATCCTTTTCGGGGATTTGCCCCAAATAAAAAAACATGATTCTTCATGTTTATAAAAATTTGCTCTAAGATATATTTTATTCATGAAGAATGAATAAATTTACCCCTTAAATGCACAAAATATAAACATGCCTGTTCCTGAAATCTCATTGTTATTTATTTTGCTCTCGATTTATACCCTTGTATTTATCGATCAGATCATTTATTTCTGGTTGTTTTTTGGCAAACTGGCGTTTTACAAACCCAAAAAACAGGGCAAAAAACCGCTTCCTGTTTCTGTTGTTATATGCGCCCGCGATGAGTATTCAAATTTAGAAAGGTTATTGCCTCAACTGCTTGAACAGGATTATCCTGATTTTGAAGTTGTAGTTGTTAATGATGCATCCAACGATGATACCATCGAATTATTGAACGACTTTAAACGCAAGTATCCCAACCTGAGTATTGTTAATATCACCCAGAGTTTGAATTTTTTTCAGGGTAAAAAATTTCCATTGTCACTGGGAATTAAATCGGCAAAAAATGAATTATTATTATTAACCGAAGCACATTGTGAGCCGGGCTCTGATCAGTGGCTTAAACTTATGACTTCCGCTTTTACCCCGAATACTGATATTGTTCTGGGTTATGGCCCGCTGAGGCCAGCCAGGGGTTTTCTGAATACCCTGTGGGGCTTTGATACCATGCAAATTGCCATCCAGTATTCATCCTTTGCCTTAATGGGAAAAACTTTGAAACGGGAGGTAGAGGAGTT
>CAYNTB010000058.1:0-9255 GCA_964399905.1 uncultured Bacteroidales bacterium
TATCAAACACCCGGTTTGCATGAAGTTGGATTAAGAATTACCATTGTATCACTCGAATCTTTTGTACTTCGTAAGAATATTGAAATTTCACATTATTTAAATGTTGATTTTGAATTTAATAAAGTATGCGTCGGAAATGTCACTCAAATTACCAATACATCTGAGAGTACAGACCCCATAATTAGTGCTCAATGGGATTTGGATCATGATGGATTGTTTGATGATGCTTCAGGCAATTCGATCAATTATATGTTTGCCACGGCAGGGGTCCATAATGTGGGGCTGCGAATTGTTACACAGTCGGGCTTGGCAAAAGCAATTTATCGTCAAATAATTGTTGCTAATTTTCCGGTGGCTGATTTTTCCACCAGCAATGCCTGTGCCGGAAGCTTTACCGAATTCATTAATTTAAGCACCACGAGCGCGGATGATGTTTCAAATTTTACCTGGAAGTTTGGAGATGGCAGTGCCTGGTCGAATGTCAGCAACCCCATCCACACCTATAGCTCACCGGGAATTTATAATGTGACCCTGATAGCAGAGTCTTCTTTTGGGTGTTCCGATACCATTGTCAGAAATGTAAGTATAAAGCCCGTTCCTGAATTCAGCCTAATGTTCAGCGGGGATACAGTTTTTACTGAAGGAGAAAGTGTAACTGTTACCGCTATCGGTGATTTTGACCAGGCAGTTTGGTGGAACGGCACAGTTGCAAATTCGATTATGATTACAGAACGGGGAAATTATTCGGTTGAAGTTTCGAAAAGTGGTTGCCTTAATTCTAAAACGTTCACCATTACCGTAAACGATCGTGTTGGAATCACAAATTTGTTTACCCCGAATGGTGATGGGTATAACGACCGATGGGAAATTTTTCATGTGGAAAAATTACGGCCCTGTACCGTAAGTATTTATAACCGATCAGGGGTTGAGGTTTATTCCAATTCTGATTATATCAACGATTGGGGCGGAACCTACAACGGGCAGCCATTACCCGAAGGAACCTATTATTACATTCTTAAATGTAACGATAATAAAATAACTAAAGGGGCAATTACAATTATTCGTTAGCGGTTAATCAGGTATGAGAAAAATTTTAAAAATATGCTTTATCTTTCTATTTATCGGCGGAACCCGCCTGATGGGACAGCAGCTGCCTTTAACAAACCAATACCTGGTAAACCCTTACTTATTATCCCCGGCTTTTTCAAGTTATAACGAAAATGCAAAAGTATTTTTCACTTATCGGAAAGAATGGGAAAATACAATGGGTTCGCCCCGGTCTGCATTTCTTAATACATATTTCCCCGTTTCGGACAGAGTATGGCTGGGAGGAGAAATTATAAGTGATCAAACCGATATTTCAAAAATATTTTATGCCCATTTTAGCTACCTCTACGATTTGGATATCACTGCAAACAGCAAAATATATTTTAGTTTATGGGGAAGCATGTTCCAAAATTCAATAAACCTGAACGATGTTGTTATTTCAGATCCCCGCGACCCGATTATCATGGGAAACAGCAGCCTTACAGGAACAGCTCTCAATGCGGGTGCCGGTCTTATTTTCAGATGGAAAGAGGGAAGTATCGGACTTAGTTCGCCTTATTTGTTTACCAACAATGATGCTTATATGATCGGCACTGAAAATAACTTAATCGTGATTAAACCACAACTGATTGGTTTTGTTACCTATAATTTTCAACTCGACTACAACTGGAGCCTTCAGCCTTTTTTGGTTTATCGTTCAATCAAGGATTCGCCCTATATTTATGATTTATCTTTAAGAACAGTATATAAGGATGATTATTGGGCCGGCCTGACCTATCGAAACCAGGGCAAAATCGGAATCAGCCTCGGTGGAAATTTAACAAGCGATCTTAGTTTAAATTATACCTATGAATTTGCCACGCAGGGACTGCTGGCAAATCCGGCGGCCATTCACGAAATTATGATTGGATTCAATATTAATCTGAGTAACAGATATAAATCCAATCGTTGGATACAAATGCAAAGAGCACAAGGTTATAACTTTAATTAACAGGGAGGTCAATGAAAAAAATATTTGCATTGATAAAATTTTTTAGTCTGTCGTTTATTCTTTTAGGGATGCATCAGCAATTGCATTCTCAGGAAGTTGGGGTGAACAGTATCGTAATTACTTTTGAAAGTGCCCCCACTGCTTCGGTAACCAAGGCTGCTTTAAAATACAATAAAAATTTTGCATTAAGTTATCATATTGAAGACGGGAGCAAAGATGTTTATACACATGCCTTCCAGTATTTAAACGGAGGCACCATCGGAAGTACCACTTATCCCGGTAAATTTTTTACGGATGGTTGCGGCAATGATGTTCCTTTTAAAATGAGTTCTTCTGTTTTTTCATTTAACAATGATCAGGATACAGATTTACATGATGTGGACGGTGAAAATACCGATACTTATTTAAGCTGGCCCGAGATTATTGAGTTATATCAGGCTGGATGGGGAATTTATAACCAGGGATTGACTTCCTCAAATAGCGGGGACCAGGATTATTTAATTGGCCGAAATCATAGTTATATTAAATTAAAAACACAGGATGCCACCAATAATGGGATCGATCCTAAAATATTTGTAAACCCGCAAGGAGACATTTCTTTCTCAAGTCCGGCATTCGACCTCGGATACATCGCTGCTTTTCGTCCGTATGCTTATGGTGTTCCCTATCTCGATGTTTCAATCCCGGCAACCATCACCGATATTGACAGCCTGAAGATGGGCCGTACAAATTTGGTCGGAACCGTAAGTCTGGGAAAATTAGCCGATTCCTTAAATGCACACAGCGATGACTCTGACCATCAGTGGAGCTCGGCTTATAATAAATCTGTGAATGGAGGAGCAGGAGGATACACCTTCAATGTTTTTAAGTTTTATATTGATTATATCGCTGCCAATTATGGAAAAGCAGGTGCTGACAATATCTGGATGGCTTCAGAAGAAGAAGTTCTGGAATACCTCACTTTATATGAATTAATTGATATCAATACTGAAATTCTTGGTAATCAAATGCTGATCACTTTCGATGGAGACCTTCCAACCGATTTCCGATTTTATGCGCTGAGCCTGCTCATCAATAGTGATGTAAGAATTATTGATATCAATGTTAACGGAGGAGAAAATATTTCTTATACCAATGTTGCACAACTTGATACCACAAAGGCCTTAATTAATCTGAACTGGGATGGTAAAGTAGTAGTTTCAAAAACTGTGAATGCCGAAAATTATGTCAGCATTGCCGAATCAACAGAAGATCAGAATGATATATTGATTGCAATGGATTATGTAAACATGTTGGAATCAGGGCAAACAATGATGGATTTCAGGGACCGCTTATGTGCAATTACCGGTGCTGATCTACCCGATGGATGGTGCGATTGTAGTTTTTCGCTTGGCATCGATACTTTTATCTGCCTGGGCGATGAAATTACCCTCACTGCACCCGATGCAGTATCCTATGAATGGAGCACCGGCGAAACAACCCAAAGTATCAACGTAAGCCCGACTCAACATTCAGCTTATACGGTTACTGTTTATAATGATCAGGGATGTTTTTCGAGTGATACCAGGTATGTATTTATCAGCAATCCGGAATTTGCCGTAACTACCCTGAACGATACTGTCTGTCCGAATTCATGTATTGATATCGCAGCAGGCGGAGGTAAATCTTATTTATGGAGCACAGGGGCAACCACCCCGCTTATCAATGTTTGCCCCACAGAAACAACAACTTATACTGTTGACGTCAGTAATAGCCTTGGATGTATTGATACAGATACCGTTACCATTTATACGTATCCCGAGCCGGAAATTCAAATTTCAAACGACACTTCAATTTGTGAATCCGATTGTGTTAGTTTAATCGTTAGCGGCGGAATCAGTTATTTGTGGAGTACAGGGGATACCAATGATACCATTGAAGTGTGTCCGGACGAAACCACCACTTATTATGTGACACTGACCAACGAAAACAATTGTTCGATAACCGATAGTGTTACGGTTACTGTTTTTAACCTGCCTGCCATTAGCCTGGCAAATGATACCAATATTTGCCTCAATGATTGTATTGAATTGACTGCTTCCGGAGGAACAACATATTTATGGAGCACTGGAGCAACAACAAGTACCATTGAAGTTTGTCCGACAGATACCACCCTTTATACGGTAAACGTATTCAATGCTGCCGGTTGCCTTAAAAAGGATAGTGTAAGGGTAAATGTAATGCCCATTCCGGTTCCGCTTGTTTCGAACGATACAGCTGTTTGTCCGGGCACCTGTGTTGAGCTATTTGCTTCCGGGGGTACAAGTTATTTGTGGAGCACAGGTGAAACGACTGACACCATTCAAGTTTGCCCTGATGAACCCACAACATATTATGTAAATGTTTTCAATGAATTTGGTTGTGGAGTCATGGATAGTGTTCGGGTTACCCACCTTCCTTTAACGGATGCGCATGCTGGCTCAGATCAAACAGTTTGCCCGGGCGAGCAAGTTACCTTAACAGCAACAGGGGGTTATACGTATTTGTGGAATACCGGCCAAATGACTAATTCGATAAGAGTTACCGTAGAGGATACGACCACTTACTGGGTGACCGTAACCACAGAGAACCGTTGTCCGGCCACTGATACTGTGAATGTTTTTGTTAGACCCAGACCCATTGCTTTTGCCGGAAATGACACCACTATCTGTCCGAACGAATGTATAAACTTGGAAGCAAGTGGAGGTGTTGATTATCTGTGGAACAATGGAACAGAAAGTGAATTGAATTCGGTCTGCCCATCTCAAAATTCGGATTATATTGTTACAGTTTATGATGAATTTGGTTGTTCGGCAAATGATACTGTTCGTGTAAGTTTATTAAATACCGAACCCACTTATTTTACCGGCCTGGCAAATGTATATTGCAGCAATAACCCTGGAAGCTTGCTGGATGGCCAACCGGGCGGAGGTATTTTCACAGGTCCCGGTGTTACAAATAATATTTTTTATCCAGCCATTGCAGGCGTTGGCACCCATGAAATTTCATACCGTTACGAAAATGAGAATGGATGTATCAGTACATTTACTAAAACCGTTAATGTTTACAGTGCCCCGGATATTTCATTGGGAAATGATACCACAATTTGTACGGATGCAACCCTCATGCTTCAGGTTCAGCCGGGATTCGATTCTTACTTATGGTCGAACGGAACCACAAACTATTATACCACTATTAATTCCGGCGGGCTGGGTGCTCATACCTCCACTGTTCAATTAATTGTAACCGATAATGGCTGTGTTACAATCGATGAAAAAAAGGTTACTTTTATTTCATGTAATGTCGGAATTGAGGACCTGCAAGAAGAAGGTATTTATATGTACCCAAATCCAACAACAGGACTTTTTAACATCCGCTTCAATACCCAGGAAAAAGATATTAAACTTGATATTATTAATCTTCAGGGACAAATTGTGTTCAGCGAGGAACTGATAGATTGTAACCAGACGGAGTGCGTAAAAACCGTGAATTTGTCTGCCTATGAAAAAGGAATTTATATCGTAAGGTTTTCAAATAAAAACTTTATTCAAACTGCCAAACTCCTGATTAATTAGATTAAGCAATACGTTTTAATTCTTTTCTATCTTACATTCTTGCCCGAATAATTTGCTTAAGATGGCATTTTTAATACTTTTGCCTCGCTAATAAAATTGTAATGGAACATCCATCAAACGAAGTTGTAAACTTGAGCATGAAAATCAGATGGATGTTCTCTGCCTGTCCGGATAATCGGGCATCAGGCTAATTTATAAAAATAGAAACCGATGAAAAAAATTCTGGGAATTGGGAATGCTTTGGTAGATATCATGATAAAAATAGATGATGATGAACTATTGAAAACCCTTGAGCTTCCAAGGGGCAGCATGCAGTTGGTTGATAAAAACCGATCAGAAAAAGTACTGTCTGCCACAAGTCATTTTAAAAGTGAAATTAAATCGGGTGGTAGTGCCGCAAATACAATTACCGGCCTGGCCGAACTTGGATCCGAAACTTCGTTCATTGCGAAAATCACTGATGACCCTATGGGAGAAATTTTCAAAAAAGGACTCATTGGATCAAACATCACTCCTAAATTGCAATATTCGAACACAGGCACCGGAACTGCCGTTACACTGATTAGCAGAGATTCGGAACGGACATTTGCCACACATCTCGGGGCATCGGTTGAATTATCCGCAGCCGATTTAAATGAAGAACTTTTTGCCGGGGCCGAACTTTTTTATATCGAAGGCTATTTGGTTCAAAATCATGATTTACTCGAAAAAGCCGTAAGCCTTGCCAAAAAACACCAACAAATCATATTCCTCGATTTGGCAAGTTATAATGTGGTTGAAGAAAACATCGATTTCCTTAAATATATTTTAAATGATTATGTGGATGTTGTTTTTGCCAACGAAGAAGAAGCCAAATCATTAACAGGTAAAGAACCCCTGGAGGCTATTTACGATTTAGCAAAATACTGTAACATTGCTGTTGTAAAAACCGGAAGCAAAGGTTCGCTCATTTTGTCTGATAATACATTGACCAGGGTTGGGGTTATTGAAGCAAAAAGTATAGATACCACAGGTGCCGGCGATCTGTATGCAGCCGGATTCATTTACGGTTATGCCCATGGTGCAAATATGGAAATATGTGGAAAACTGGGTTCGCTTCTTTCTGGTAAAGTCATAGAAAATGTAGGGGCAAAAATAAATAATGAACAATGGCCCGAGCTGAGAAAAACTGCAAATAAATATCTTATGTAGAACCCATTCAAATATGCAGTTTACTATTTTATTATTGCACAGATTTTCATACTTTTGCAGCCCTCTCAGAACTATTTTAGAGAATAAATTTTATAAATAAATAAAAATGAAGGTATATCAAACGAACGAAATTAAAAACCTGGCACTCATTGGTGGTGCTAAAACAGGTAAAACCACGCTCGCAGAAGCCATGCTCTTCGAAGGTGGTGTGATCAAAAGAAGGGGTAGTATTGTCGATAAAAATACCGTATCAGACTATCGTGAAATAGAAATAGAACGTCAAAATTCCGTATCATCAACGGTATTGTATGCTGAATACGCTGATAAAAAAATCAATTTTATTGATGCACCCGGATTTGACGATTTTACCGGTGAGGTTATTGCTGCACTGAAAGTGGTTGATACGGCTGTTATGGTTGTTAATGCCCAAAATGGTGTTGAGGTTGGAACAGAGATTTCATGGCGATATGCAAGCAGAAATAACAAACCTGTTATTTTCGCCATTAACCACCTGGAACATGAAAACTCAAATTTTGATGAAACGGTTCGCCAGTTGAAAACACAGTTTGGCGGAAGTTGTACCATTTGTCAGTATCCGCTGAACCCGGGCCTGGGATTCAATGAAATTGTGGATTTGATCCAAATGAAATTATATAAGTTCGATGATGAAGGTAAAGCATCAATTCTTGATATTCCTGATTCAGAAATTGAAAGGGCAAAAGAACTTCAGGCTACCATGATAGAGGATTTGGCCGCTGTTGACGAACAATTAATGGAAAAATTCTTTGAGGCAGGAACTTTGGAAGAAAAAGAAATGCAACAAGGATTAAAAGCCGGTATTTCAAACCGTGGATTATTCCCGATTTTATGTATTAATGCAAAACATAATATGGGCGTTGGCCGGCTGATGCAATTTATTACAAACAATGCACCCAGCCCGAACGAAGTAGCTCCTGTTAAAACCAAAGACGGACGGGAAATTATGTGCGATGCCACAAAAGCACCCTCATTGTTTATTTTTAAAACTTCTATTGAGCCGCACCTTGGTGAGGTTTCATATTTCCGCGTTAACGCAGGTGAAGTTCCGGAAGCTTTTGATATGATCAACAGTGTCAGTTCTTCAAAAGAACGAATTTCACAGATCATGGTCACTGCCGGAAAATACAGGGAAAAAGTTCCTAAAATTGTAGCAGGCGATATTGGCGCAACCATCAAACTGAAAAATTCACTAACCAATTCAACACTGACAACGCCAAAAAATCAAAATGATGTGATTGCCCCTATCGTTTTTCCTGAACCAAAATTCAGGGTGGCGGTTAAAGCCAAGAATACTGCCGACGATGAAAAACTGGGTGCTGCATTGCACGAAATGCACCGCGTTGACCAGACATTGCTGGTGAATTATTCGAAAGAATTAAAACAAATGATTTTGCAGGGACAAGGTGAGTTGCACCTCAACATTGCCAAATGGCAATTGGAAACCCTCGAAAAAATTCCGGTTGAATATATTGCACCTAAAATTCCTTATCGCGAAACCATTACCCGAGATGCCAAATCGATGTACCGACATAAAAAACAATCGGGAGGTGCCGGACAATTTGGTGAGGTTCACATGATGATTCAACCCTATACCGAAGGAATGGCCGACCAAACTGAATTCCCGATCAGGGGTCGTGATGAAGTAAAACTTGAATGGGGCGGTAAACTGATTATGAACAACTGTATCGTAGGTGGTGCCATTGATGCACGATTTCTACCAGCCATTATGAAAGGATTGATGGAGCGTATTGAAGAAGGCCCATTAACCGGTTCGTATGCCCGCGATATTGTTGTAAATATTTATGACGGTAAAATGCACCCGGTCGATTCAAACGAAATCTCATTTAAACTGGCTGCACGTCATGCTTTCAGAGATGCCTTTAAAAATGCAGGTCCAAAAATCCTGGAACCGATTTATGATGTTGAAGTACTGGTTCCAGAGGATAAAATGGGTGATGTAATGACCGACTTGCAAGGACGACGTGCCGTGATTATGGGAATGGATGCTGAAGGTAATTATCAGAAAATCAAAGCCAGGGTTCCATTGGCTGAGATGAACAGATATTCAACAGCATTAAGTTCAATCACTTCGGGCCGTGCCATGTATGGAATGAAATATGCCGAATACGCACAGGTACCGGGCGATATCCAGGATAAACTGCTTAAAGAATACGAAGAAAGCCTGGAAGACGAATAGACTTAATTACTTTTTTGATATACCTAAAAAACCCTTCCTGCCTAAAGGCGGAAAGGGTTTTTTTTACTCCAATCACGGATTTTTAATTATTGTTTAAAACCAAAAAAATAAAGCTATCGCACACTTCGATCATATATTTGAACTTATCTTTCCCAAATCGTTTTTATAAAAACCGCTTCATTAAAGTCTGTATCATT
>CAYNTB010000059.1:0-9180 GCA_964399905.1 uncultured Bacteroidales bacterium
ATTGTATGGTGACGGTAACTATCTCGGATTTTTGGATATTATTGATGAATTTGGCGCCTCAAAACCAGGAAAACTTGCAAATTATTATGCCGGAATATGTTTCCTTAAAAAAGGTGAGTTCGAAAATGCAATTGATTATCTAAAAAAATTCACGCTTAAAGATCGAATGATTGCACCTATGGCCGCTGGTGCAATTGGTGATGCTTACCTTGAATTGAAAGATTATAAAAAAGCCGTTTCTTATTATATGGAAGCAGCCGAAAAAGATGATAACTCATTCACAACTCCGGTATTTCTGTTAAAGGCAGGAAAAGTTTACGAGATTGAAAAAGAATATAAAAAAGCCGTTTCGGCCTATGAACGAATATTGAATGATTACGGCATGAGTATGGAAGCCAGAAATATTGAAAAAGATATTGCCAGGGCCAGGGAAATGGCAAATTAAAAATCGATATTAAATAATATAAGCCCCGCTTTCGCGGGGTTTTTTTTATCTTTAAAAAAAATACTGATGGATAGCCTGAGAATAATCTTTATGGGGACCCCAGACTTTGCAGTACCATCGCTGGATATACTAATCAAAAATGGCCTGAATGTGATATCGGTAATCACAGCCCCCGATAAACCGGCCGGCAGGGGCAAAAAGCTGACTGAATCCGCGATCAAAAATTATGCCCGCAAACACTCAATCCCCGTTCTCCAGCCACATAATCTTAAGGATGCCGAATTTATTAGAGGATTGCAAGAGCTAAACGCTGACTTACAAATTGTGGTAGCGTTCAGAATGCTCCCTGAAGTGGTTTGGTCGATGCCGAAATACGGGACATTTAATTTGCATGCTTCACTCCTGCCCGATTACAGGGGTGCCGCACCGATTAACCGTGCCATTATGAACGGAGAAAAAGAAACTGGAATTACCACCTTTTTCTTAAAACAGGAAATTGATACGGGCCAGATTATTTTTCAGGAAAAATTTAACATTGGCCAAGAAGATACTGCCGGAATATTGCATGATAAGCTGATGATTGAAGGAGCCAAACTGGTTTTAAAAACAGTAAATGCAATTCGTTCCGGCAATATTAAACCTAAAGACCAGTCATTATTTGTTTCGGATCAGAAGGCCCTTAAAACGGCACCAAAAATCTTCAAAAATGACACCCATATAAATTGGGTTGAATCCGGAGTTTCAATTCTCAATTTAATAAGGGGCCTTAATCCGTATCCTGGAGCATATACGATGCTAAATCATGCAAAGCTCGAATCATTACAACTTAAGATATATTCAGCCGAATTTGAAAGCGGATCAGCATACGCAGAGCCGGGCACAATAATTACCGATGGAAAAAAGTATTTAAAAATTGCCGCTTCTGACGGATTTTTAAGACTTCAGAATATTCAGCTTTCCGGTAAAAAAAGAATGGATGTGCAAGACTTTTTAAGGGGCTTTCCTATAAATTCAGGCTGGAATGCTTCATAGTTAATAATATCAATACTTTCAGAAAGAATTGGGTTTTTGTCAAAATACGCCCCTAGTTATTAACAAATATTCGGTTTTATTAACATTTTCAAGGGTTTTAGAGCATTTTACTTGATTTGTTTCTATATTCTTATATATTTGCAAGTTCTTCGATAATATTATTATTAATTAAAAACCAAGAAAAATGAACAAAGCAGAATTAATAGAAGCAATGGCTTCTAACGCAAATTTGACAAAAGCTGATGCCAAAAGAGCTCTTGACTCTTTTATCAATGCCACATCTGGTGCTTTAAAAAAAGGTGACAGAGTAGCATTAGTAGGTTTCGGTTCTTTTTCTGTTTCAAAAAGAGCTGCTCGTAAAGGCAGAAACCCACAAACTGGTAAAGAAATTAATATAGCAGCAAAAAAAGTGGTTAAATTCAAACCAGGAAACGAACTTGCTAAGAAAGTATAATTCGCATCAGAACTGCTAATAAAAAAAAGACCCTGCCAGGCAGGGTCTTTTTTTTATTTCAACACAAACCTGTACGGTAAAAGTGCATCTTCCTTGGCATAATCCACACCGATACGCGGCCCGGCTATAATTTTTTTGCCTTTCAGGTTCAGTCCACGATCTTCGAGCCATATTTCATTGCCGGATAAATCAAGATTGTTATGAACTGCATTTATGCCCAAAGCTTTGGTAAGTTTGCCGGGTCCATTAAAATTTTTCGCCGATGGGTTATTGACCCCTATTCTTTTTTTTATGGCCTCAAGTCCGGTTGTTGGCATAAAACCCCTGATCAAAACTGCATGAGGTATGTCTTTTGGTCCTGTCACTATGTTCAACATCGAATGAATTCCATAACACAAATAGACATAGGTTCGCCCGCCTTCATAAAACATAACTTCCGTCCGGTTAGTCCGTCTGTTATTATAGGCATGAGAGGCCCTGTCTGTCGGGCCCTGATAGGCTTCGGACTCTGTAATATAACCTCCACAAACAATGCCTTCTGACTTGACAAACAAGTATTTTCCAATCAGATTTCGGGCAATTTGCACCACATCCGTTGAAGTATAAAAATCTTTATAAATTTTCATCTGATCTTAAAAATCCAATCCCAATTGTTTTCTCCAGGCCAATTGATTTTTCTCATTCACCTCTATATTACCATTATCCTGTAGCCATCTTACTACTTTAATAACATCTTCTTCTTTGAATTCATCCAGTTTATCAATAATTTCCTGGAGAAAGCAGGCTCTCGTTAAAAGGAGCGGCTTCACAAGCCTGTATATTTCATCAAATTCGGCAGTTGACAAATTTATCTGATCTCGCTTCAAACAAACATCACAACTCCCACAACGTTCTGAATCTTTTTCACCGAAATAATTCAACAATTGTTGGTTCCTGCATTTATTATTTGTTTCGATGTAATTAATTACCCTGCTCATGCGAATTTTAGCTGCTTTTTTTAGGTTGCTGTAATTTTCCTTCGATATCAAAACATGTTTTGAGTCAATTCTTTCCTTTAAAAATACCAGTTGTGGCTTATCTTTCTGCGGCACGTAATCGATGATTTCATATTGTTGTAAACGTTTTAAGTTGGAAGAAATGGTTTTAATATCCACAGCCATCCGGTTGGCCAGCTCCGATTCACTGATGTTGGTAAAATCCTGAAATAATCCAGAATATGAACGCAGGAGAAGTTTGATAAACAAATCATAATAAGAATTTTCAACCTGAAACTTGTACAAATTTTCCCTGTTCACGATAAATCTTATTTTGGCCTGATTATTAAAGCCTTCATTTAAAAACAGATAAGATTCCTTTTCGAGAAATTTGAGTGCATTAAATACAATGAGGGGCTGAAAATTAAATTTTGAGCAAAACTCTAACAGGTCAAAATCGAAAGTTGCATCTTTTCCGCTTCCAACCGCTAATTGCAAATGATTTCCCAGGGCCTGGTATATGTCTTTGATTGTATTTATTGAAGGATATGACTGATCAAAATTCTTTTTGAGTTCACTGATATCTGCATTTTCGTAAAGAATGATAGAATATGCTTCCTTTTCGTCCCTTCCTGCCCGACCGGCTTCCTGAAAATACGATTCCAATGTATCGGGTAAATCAAGATGAATAACAAAACGTACATCCGGTTTATCAATGCCCATCCCGAATGCATTGGTCGCAACCATTACTCCATCCCTGCTTTTTTTCCAATGATCCTGTTTTGCTGATCTATCTCGCATATCCAAACCGGCATGGTAATGATCGGCTTTGATATTGTTTTGCTTTAAAAAATCGGCAATTTCCTTTGTTTTTCTTCGGTTCCGAACATAGATTATTCCCACACCGCTTACTTTCTGGTAAATCTTTAATAAGCGCTTTAGTTTATCCTCTTCCTTAATTACAGAATAAGTTAGGTTTTTTCTGTTAAAGCTTTGTTGAAACAAATTGGCTTGTTTAAATCCAAGCTTTTCCTGGATATCTTTAACTACATCCGGTGTGGCAGTGGCAGTCAGTGCAAGTACCGGCGTTTTTGCCATGTATTTTCTTGCATCAAAAATTCTTAAATAGGGCGGCCTAAAGTCATACCCCCACTGAGAAATACAATGCGCTTCATCCACCACCAGAAAATTTACCTTAATTTTTTTGAGATTCGCCAGAAAGGCATCCGTTTCAAGCCTTTCAGGGGAGATATATAAAAACTTGCTTCTTCCATAAATACAGGCATTATATGCCAGATCAATTTCGTTGAGATGCATTCCCGAATAAATGGCATATGCTTTTATGCCCTTTTGCTTCAGATTCTCGATTTGGTCTTTCATCAATGCTATTAACGGCGTAATAACGATGCAAACACCTTCTGTCATTAAGGCCGGAACCTGGAAACAAATGGATTTACCCCCTCCTGTGGGTAGCAATGCAAGGGTATCTTTCCCGTCCAGTACAGATTGAATGATTTCTTCCTGCATCGGACGAAAAGAAGAATAACCCCAGTATTTTATTAACGTTTTAAGCACAAGATCGTTTAAGAATTGACTTGCTAAATTAAAAAATAAAGCGACTGAAAAAAAGACGAACCGACAACAGACCTGCAAATTAAATCGTTAGCCTAAAATGTCCCGTAAAACAAATGTCATTTTATACTTATCGCATGAATGTTCCTGCTTTAGTATTTTACGAGCTATCACCCGAATTTTCAAAATTAGCATCACAATGACGGGAATCTTCAAAAAAAATTATTCCTACATTTGTCATTCCAAATATCCGGATTTATCTTTCAAATAGTATGTTGTATGTCCAAAGATCAGTTATTAGTTTTAATAAATAAATGCGCAGGACACGGCCTTTCTGATAATTTCGAAAGATTGATCCATGAGGAATTAAAAAATTCGAAATTTGAGTACAAAATAAAACACTCTGAACATCCCGGTCATCTGACAAAACTTGCGGAAGATGGGGTAAATGAAGGGGTAAAAATTATTTTGATTGCAGGAGGCGACGGATCAGTCAATGAAGTGATTAAATCCCTACATTCCACAACCGTCAAATTGGGGATTATACCCATTGGATCAGGAAATGGTCTTGCACGCCATTTAAAAATTCCGCTTAATATTCAAAAAGCGATTCAGATTGTTAAAAAAGGCAATACCAAATTGATTGATGCTGCTTCTATTAACAGACAGCCTTTTATAAGCATTGCCGGCACCGGTTTTGATGCCTTGATCGCTAAACATTTCCTGGCACGTAAATCACGTGGTTTCTGGTCGTACCTTAAATTGGTCTTAAAATATTATTTCGGCTATAAACCCCTTGATTATGAAATTTTTCATAACGACATCATAATAAACAAAAAAGCGTTAATGATCTGCTTTGCAAATTCTGATCAGTTTGGCAATAACTTATCAATTGCACCGCAGGCTGTCATTAATGACGGATATATTGATGTTTGCATCGTTCAAAAACCACCGGTTTTTGATTTGCCCTTCACACTTATAAAATTACTATTCAAAAGAGTGAACAAAAGCAAGCATTATCAGTCTTTTAAAACGCAGCAGATTCGTATTAAAGGCAATCATAAAATGCTGATCAATATTGATGGCGAATATTTTGATGCAGATCAGGAGATAGAAGTTAAAATAATTCCGAAAGCAGTTCATATTTTTGTTCCTTAGAATCAAAATTAACCTTATGGGAAAAAAGAAAAAACCAAGTGGAATCGTTTATTCAACCAATCCGGACTATAATTATGAATATGATGATCCGGTAGAGCAGGAAACATTAGCCGCAGAGAAGCAGTTGCTTCAGATTCATCTGGAGAAAAAACACCGGGCCGGAAAAATTGTTTCAATTATTAAAGGATTTATCGGAACCAATGAAGACCTTCAACAACTCGGGAAAACAATAAAAAACAAATGTGGCACGGGAGGTTCGGTTAAGGATGGAGAAATAATTATTCAGGGTGATAAGCGTGAGCAAATTATTAAAATATTAACACAAGAAGGCTACAAAACAAAACGAGTGGGAGGTTGAAATGCTGGACAAAAATTATTGGAACAACACTTATGATAAAATACAGCCCGGATGGGATGTTGGTTATGCAGCCACACCACTAAAAGAATACTTCAATCAAATTGATAATAAAACACTGCGTATACTTATTCCCGGTGCCGGGAATGCCTATGAAGTTGAATATTTATATAAATCAGGATTTAAAAATGTCTTTTTGCTTGATTTTGCACCCGCACCTGTTGATAATTTCAGGAAAAGAAACCCGGAATTCCCCGAAGCACAAATTATCACCGAAGACTTTTTTGACCATAAGGGCCGGTATGATCTAATTATCGAACATACTTTCCTGACTTCTTTTCCCAAAAGTGAAAGGGGTTTATATGCTTCAAAAATAAACGACTTATTGGTTCCCGGTGGAAAATTCACAGGTATTGTTTTCAATCATGAATTCCCAGGCGATCATCCACCTTACGGAGGTACGGCAGAAGAATATAAAAAACTCTTCCGGCCATTTTTTCATTTTAAAACTTTTGAACTTTGCTATAATTCAATCAAACCAAGACGCGAGCGGGAACTTTTCTTTATATTGATAAAAAAGTAAAGAAATACCGATTTAATGCTTTAAACATCTAAAAAATTATTTATATTCGCTTTAAATAACTTTATTACTCAAAAAACAATTTACAACTATGCAACCTAACTACATCATTGAAACCATCGGCACAATTCAAAAAATAGAAACACTTATTTCTGTCGATTTTGAAGATTTGGTACTGGAATCCCTTCATCCCTTTCCGGGCTATCATGGAACGACCATTCCGGATCAAACAAATCCAAAATCAATTTTTTTAGTGATGCGCTCCAAAGAAACGGATGAAGAGGTAATCCGCAAAACTATTAAAGTCAGAGAAAAATTCTCTTCAAAATTTGATGCTTCACCTGGGAATATTATGGTATTTAATCAACTTGAACCCTGTATACGCATTAAGGATCTTGAAAATTATGCACTCATTGGAGAATTGATCGCTTTATATAAAGAACAAGGTATTAGTTTTATTAAAGGAAGAAAAATAGCTTCATACGACGGACTGATTCGGATCAGAAAATTCTTTGTCATGGATGAAGTAAATGAAGGTATTTACATGGACAAAGATACGCCTGAGATGGGTTATTTTGAAGTTCCGGCAAGACTTGACTGGGATGTTTTTGAAAAAATTACCTTACAAATAAAACACAACATAGAAGATAATAACTTCGATGCAGCCCTGGGTACCTTTTACCGTAAAACCGGTTTAAAAGATGTAATTAGAATTTACGACACCAATGTATGTTTAGGAGAATGTTTATTTTTGCGTGAAAAATATTTAGCCGAAATAAAAAAACTCTAAAATAATACCATATAATGTTTAAAAAGTATTCTGATTTGTTTAAATCGTGGCTCGAGCAAATGGGCATGGATCAAGATATGGCCAACGATCTTACAAGCTATACTGAATTTTTATTGCTCCTGATTTTATGTATCATTCTGTTTCTGGTGATAAAATACATCATCAAACGCAGAATGCATAAAATGCTAAAAAACAATAGTTTTAAATGGGATGACATCCTGGTTGACAAGCGGATTTTTATCAGATTGGCCTATTTTGTCCCCCTTCTGATCCTGAATTCTTTTTCAACCTATATTTTTACCGACTATCCGCTTACCCTGAAAATACTGGGTGCTATTTTTCAAATCCTGATCCTCATTACTTCAATCTCGGTAATTAATGCCGGGCTGGATGCTTTTTATACCATCTATCAATCGTTTAGTTTCTCAAAAGCGAGGCCAATCAAGGGATATATACAGGTAATTAAAATCATCGTATATATCATTGCCATTGTATTTTTGATTTCTATTTTTCTTGGTAAAAGTGGAATCGGCTGGCTGGCCGGATTTGGTGCCTTTTCCGCAATACTGATGTTGGTATTTAAAGATCCAATCTTAGGTTTTGTAGGTGGCATTCAACTAACATCGAATGATATGGTTAGAATCGGCGACTGGATATCTATGCCCAAATTCGGTGCCGATGGAAATGTGACCGATATTACCCTAACAACCGTAAAAGTCCAGAACTGGGATAAAACAATTACAACCATTCCGACCTACTCATTGGTTACCGATTATTTTCAGAATTGGCGGGGAATGGAAGAATCGGACGGAAGAAGAATTAAGCGATCAATCAATATAGATTTAAACAGTGTTAAATTCTGTGACGAAGACATGTTGTCAAGATTCAGAAAAATTCATTTTCTGACAAATTATATTGATCAAAAACATGAAGAGCTTGAAATGTTCAATAAGAAATACAGTATCGACAATACTATTCTGGTAAACGGACGAAGACAAACCAATCTGGGCGTTTTCAGGGCTTATTTAAAAGAATACCTCCGTAACATCCCGGAGATCAATACTGAAATGACTTTTATGGTAAGACAGCTGCAACCAACCACTGATGGAATCCCGATGGAGATATACGTTTTTAGCCGAATAAAAGAGTGGGTCAAATACGAAGATTTGCAATCAGATATCTTTGATCATATTTTGGCGGTAATCCCACAATTCGAATTAAGGGCGTTCCAGCAACCAAGCGGGAGCGATTTCAGGCAAATTCTTTCTTAAGCTTTTTTTTGAAGCAAATATTTCTCCACCTTTTCAAAGGCAATTTTGAACCATTCGGTATAATTTCCCGGATGATGATCAATGTCATCTCTTAAGCTATTCATATCCATATACTTCCAATCCTCAACCTCAGCTTTGTTAATCTGTGGTTGATCATCATACCGACCCACAAATACATAATCAAACTCATGTTCCGTTAATCCTTGCCCAACATCTGCCCTGTATATAAAACTGAATGCGCTCTCAAGCTCACAATCAAAACCCATCTCTTCAACCAGTCTTTGGTGTGCGTTTTCTAGTACATTTTCATCCAATCTGGGGTGCGAACAACAAGTATTTGTCCATAAACCCGGAGAGTGGTATTTTGACAAAGCCCGCTGGTGTATCATAAGTTCTCCTTTTGAATTAAAAACAAATATTGAGAATGCCCGGTGAAGAACGCCAAGTTCATGTGCTTCCATCTTACCCATTGTTCCTAATGTGTTGTCGTTACGATCTACCAGAACAACTTTTTCCTTTGCCATACTTTTTTTTGGCCAAAAGTAATTA
>CAYNTB010000060.1:0-9118 GCA_964399905.1 uncultured Bacteroidales bacterium
AACCCATCTGGAAAAGTATTAGTAACAGTATATTCACGGTTTTATCAATCATATGAAACTATTATTAAAACATTAAGACTGAGACATCCAGATCTACTCACAGTCCTGGATGAATGCCATAATATCTACAGTGGACTAGATTCATTCGCTAAATATATCGAATTGTGTGAAAATCCTACAAATAAAATTTCAAAAAATTATCTACTTTCTTTATCTGCAACAACGGACACATTCAACAAAGACTTACTGGAGCGATTCAATGATCTTCACGGGGGCCAAAATAATATATTTTCACTATCTTTAGCCCGCTTCTACAGTTATTGGAACAATAAAAATGAGAAACCTTGTCTAAAACAGATATCCTATACTCCTATATACTATTCCTTATCTGGCAAAGAGATGCAACGGTACAAAGAACTTACTAAATATGTTACAATAGAAAGCGCATCCAGAGGACTGAGTAATAATCAGGAATCATTTGGAGCAGCAATCAAGAGGGCACAATTTGTTAGAGGACTAGAGGGTGGCATAAGGAATTTAAAGGATTATATCCAAAAAAACATTGATCTGTTTGAGAAATTCGTTGGCAGATACTACAAACATATTAAATGGGAAAAGCCGGTTGCAGGACCTGTTTGTTTTCCTGAATTCAACCTCAAAACAGACATCGATCAGTTTTGCAAAGCTCTGATAGAGAAAAAGGGGCTGATGTTATTGCCCGCAAGCAAGTTTGACCTTAAAAGCAATAATGTACGGATCGGATTGGGCAGGAAGAGTTTTGAACTTGCCTTGAACAAACTGGAAGAATATATTTTAGAATTTTCAACGCAGATTTTCTAAACAGACTCATTTCACCTTTGGATTGAAGTTTGAAAATTTTTTATTGGTGATTTATTTATAATCGATTATTTTACTGTCTATTAGCTTAATATTATTCCACTTGACACACCTGAATTTTTAACAAACAACATTACAACTTCTAATCTAAATAAGCGAAATAAGTCTGATTCTAATTATTTATACTTAATTTAGCGCGATTATTTTTTATTCAGTAAAAAAGAAGAAATGCAAACGATTGGCCTTATTGGTGGAATGAGCTGGGAGTCATCTCTTGAGTATTATCGTTTGATCAACCAATTTGTGAAAGAGAAACTTGGTGGTATGCATTCTGCCAAAAGCTTGATGTATTCAGTAGACTTTGAGCCGATTCAGCAGCTTCAGCATAAAAGCGAGTGGGAAAAACTCACTGAAATGATGATAGCAGCTGCCCAAAGACTGGAGAAAGGTGGTGCTGATTTTATTGTGATATGCACCAACACCATGCACAAAATGGCAGAAGATGTTGAACAAAATATTGGGTTACCGCTGCTCCATATCGCTGATGCAACTGCAGAAGCTATTAAGGAAAAACATTTGAACAAGATCGGTTTATTGGGAACGAGATTTACGATGGAACAGGATTTTTACAAAAAGCGATTGGCCGAAAGGCATCAGCTCGAAGTAATTGTTCCGGAAGAAGCAGATAAAGAACTGGTTCATCAAATTATTTATAAAGAATTGTGTATGGGACAAATTAAAGATGGTTCCAGAAAAACTTATCAAAGAATCATCGAAAATTTAAAACAAAATGGAGCCGAAGGAGTCATCCTTGGATGTACGGAAATACCATTGCTCATAAAACAGAAGGATGTGACAATCCCTATTTTCGATACTACCACCATTCATGCTAAAAAGGCTGTTGATTTTGCCACTTCCTGATTAAAAACTGGTTATAAAATAATTTTAACAATCATTAAACAATTTTATTCATTAATTAACAATCATGGGTCTTAATATATATTCAACAATAATAGGCAGTGGAAGTTACATCCCTGATAACATTATTAAAAATACCGATTTTCTACAAAACGAATTTTACGATGTTGATGGGGTGAAAATTCCAAAATCCAATGAGGAGATCATCAACAAATTCAAAGAAATAACAGAAATTGAAGAAAGAAGATATGTTGATGATAAGCTCGTAACCTCCGATATTGGTTTTATTGCTTCAGAACGTGCCATTGAAGATGCAAAAATTGATAAAGAAAGCCTCGATTATATTATTGTGGCGCATAATTTCGGAGACGTTAAAAGCACCATTCACAAGGTAGATATTGTACCAAGTTTGGCTGCACGTGTTAAAGCGAAACTCAAAATTGAAAACCCTTATTGTGTAGCTTATGATCTTCCTTTTGGATGTCCGGGTTGGGTTCAGGGTATGATCCAGGCTGATTATTATATCAAGTCTGGTGATGCAAAAAGAGTATTGGTTATCGGTGCCGAAACCTTGTCAAGAATCTCCGATCCGCACGATATTGACAGTATGATCTATTCAGACGGAGCAGGAGCTGTTATTCTTGAAGCCTTTGAGAGTGAAACTCCTGTAGGTATTCTCGCACATAAAACCAGATCTGACACCATCGAACATGCCAATTTGCTTTTTATGGACCACACCTATAAAAAAGGAACGGATGATGACCGCATCTATATTAAAATGAACGGACGGAAACTCTATAACTATGCATTGACGCATGTTCCGCAATTGGTAAAAGATACCCTCGACAAAATTGAACTTCCTCTTACTAAAATCAAAAAAGTTCTTATTCATCAGGCCAATGCCAAAATGGATGATGCCATGCTCTTAAGGCTTTTTAAACTTTATGGATTAAAAGCGAAAGACATTCCTGAAGGCATTATGCCCATGACAATTTCAGAACTGGGGAATACCTCAGTTGCAACCGTTCCCGTTTTATATGATTTGGTGATGCGCGGGAAAAAGAATGGACATACTATCGAAAGCGGGGATTATCTTGTATTTGTTTCTGTAGGTGCAGGTATGAATGTAAATGCCTTCGTTTACAAAGCCAGATAATTAATTATAAGATCATTCATTTGCTACTGGCTTCTTAATAAATTTAGTTTATTCGATGGCATAAAAATATCTGGTTGATATATCAAATATAAACATCTTTGATTTCATCAATCAGGCCCTCGGAACTTTCTTCCAGGATATCCAAAACGGTTTCAAACCCCTGACTTCCGCCATAATACGGGTCGGGGACATCACCTTCATATTTTTCACTAAAATCAGTCATCTTCACCACTTTGTTTTTTTGGGTCGGATTTTTTGCCATCGCCATTAAGTTGTGATAATTGTTCGAATCCATGGCAACAATTAAATCGAATGTTTCAAAATCGGCTGGACGTATTTGACGGGCTATACTGGTCAATTGATATCCTCTTTTTATTGCAAAGGTTTTCATACGTTTATCTGCTGCTTCGCCCTCATGATAACCAGAAGTTCCTGCGCTATCAACCTCAACATCCTGATCGAGTTGATGAGCTTTTAATTTGGCTTTAAAAACAGCCTCAGCACTGGGTGATCGACAAATATTTCCAAGACAAACAAACAAAACTTTAACAGACATAAGTAATTTTATTGATATAAATATGTTTAAATATGAACTCGAGATCAATGATACATTTCAGTAACTTCGTGTTTTGAAAACATAAAGATATTAAATACCCTTTAAAAATGACAATAATTGACTTATCTCATACCCTGGCTTCAGGAGATTTGGCATTGGCAGGAACCCTTTCGCCCGAATTAATACGTGTAAAAGACATCAAAACAGATGGTTATTGCATGACCAAAATCTCAATACATTCGCATAACGGAACGCATATTGATGCCCCTTCACATATGATACTGGGGGCAAAATCACTGACAGACTTTCCGCTTTCTAAATTTCAGGGTGGTGCCATGGTCGTAAATTGTCATCAATATATAAAACAAGAAATCCCGTTGTCTTACCTTAAAAATTTTGAGGACAGCCTTAACGAGAGTGAATTTATAATTTTACATTCGGGATGGTATAAAAAATGGAATACTCCAGCATATTTTGATCATTACCCTGTGCTTTCAGAAGAAGCCGCACTTTGGCTCACAAATTTTAAATTAAAGGGCATCGGCCTGGATATGATTTCGATTGATCCGATTCAAAGTCAAACGGTTCCCATTCACAAAATAATGCTCTCTCATGATATCTTAATTATTGAAAACCTGAACAATCTGGATGCAGTTGCATCAAGCTCCTTCATTTTTCAGTCATTCCCAATCAAATACTCCGGAATAGATGGGTCGCAAGTGAGAGCGGTAGCAATCAAAGAATAAGCTTGTAAAAAACGGGCATATACAGTTTTTTTTTAACTTTACACATCTAACAGTTTTGTAAACCTTTTTAATATAAAAACTAAGTCAAAATCCCAAATATTTACGCTAATAACAGCCTGATGAAAAAAACAATCTTAACCTTAAGTTTTAGTTTAATCATTGTATTAACAAGCTTTGGTCAAACTACCATTGTCCGTGATCCGGAAATCAAAAAAATGGTGGATGAAATTTCACGTGATAATATCGAAAACACAGTCCGCAAACTTGTCAGTTTCCAGACCCGTCATAATCTGAGTGTTCAAAACAATCCGGATCGTGGAATCGGTGCTTCCTGGAATTGGATAAAATCCGAAATGGAGAAGTCAATTCCACAATCGGATGGCCGACTATCTGTTGAATTGGTAAGTTATAAGGTTGGTGGCGAAGTTCAGCGCATCACTAACGAAATGGAATTAAAAAACGTGGTTGCCACCCTCAAGGGCAATGATCCGGATGATGACAGGATATTTATGATCAGTGCGCATTTGGATTCTCGCGCAGAGGATAATAATGATGGTGAAGTTTTTGCTCCGGGTGCCAATGATGATGCTTCAGGAGTTGCCGCTATCATGGAAATGGTTCGCATAATGTCGAAAAAGCCTTATTCAGGCACCATTATTTTTATGGCGGTTTCAGGAGAAGAACATGGTTTATACGGAGCCAAACACATGGCAGCTTTAGCAAAAGAAAAAGGATGGAATCTTGTGGGCATGTTAAATAATGACATGATCGGCAACAGTGGTTCGAGTGGAACACTTCTGAACGACAATATGAAAGTGAGGGTTTTCAGTGAAGGCGTACCGGCCTATGAAACTGAAGAAATGGCCAGGGCAAGGGCTTATTCTGCCATGGAAAATGACGGTAAAGCACGACAGCTTGCACGATATATAAAAGAAGTTGGAGAACGCTATGTTGACCAGCTCACCGTAACATTGGTATACAGAAACGACCGTTTCGGACGGGGCGGCGACCATACCCCTTTCTGTCAGGAGGGATTTACGGCTGTAAGGATTACTGAATTCAACGAAAACTACGACCGAACACATCAGGTTGTACGTGAAGAAAATGGAATCCATTATGGCGACACACCCGAGTTTGTTGATTATGAATATGTAAGAAAAAATGCAGGGATCAATCTGGCCACACTTGCAAATTTAGCCTCAGCACCTTATGCTCCCGAAAATGTCGGGATCAGCATTTCGGGCTTAAGCAATTCTACCTTTTTAAGCTGGGACAGTCCCCTGAAAGGGAAAAAACCTTTCGGCTATTATGTGCTGATGAGAGAAACCTACCAGGCTCTTTGGGAAAAGAAATTTTTTGTAACTGATACCCAAATTACACTGCCTTATTCAAAAGATAATTACTTTTTTGCCGTTCAATCCGTGGATGAAAATGGCCATGAAAGTGAAATTATTTTCCCTTCACCGGCCAGAAGGAGATAATAAATAATGAACGAATAATTGTTTCTAAAATAGTCAATATGAACAGGCAAATTTTTGTTTACACAGAAAGCCTCCCCGAAAAAGAACAATTTGAAGAATTATTTTTAACCACCGGATGGAACGAATCCTATAAACTTTCGGCTGATGAGCTGATGACCGCTTTGGAAAACAGCTGGTATTGTTACTCTGTTTATGAAGCCAATCAATTGGTTGGCTTTGGACGGGTCATTTGTGATGGTATTGTACATGCGCTGATTGTCGACTTAATTATTCACCCCGATTATCAATTATTGGGCCTTGGTAAAAAAATCCTGAATCAACTTGTAGCCAAATGCAAAGAACATAATGTCAGAGATATTCAGTTGTTCTCAGCCAAAGAAAAAGCCAGATTTTATAAGAAATGCGGCTTTACGGTCCGGCCCGATATTTCACCGGGTATGGAATTAAAGTGGTTTGACAGGAACTAAGATTTAGGAAGTAATCAGGTTGACGCTTTAAAATCCAATATAAACACTGATCCCTTCACTGCATTCGCGTGAGCGCTTATGTTTCCACCATGCATGAGCATAATTTGCCGCGCCAGGCTCAACCCGATTCCGGATCCTTCGCTGCGGGTTGTGAAGAATGGAATAAATATTTTATCCAATAACTCCTCATCAAGGCCTTTTCCACTGTCTTTAACTTCAATATGAATTCTTTTATTGAGTGCCGGATAAGCATGAATTGAGATTTTTTTTGTCTCCTGATCATGAACGGCCCAAATTGAATTTTTCAAAACATTGATCAGTACCTGTTCGATTTGTTCCCTGTCGACCCTTAAGCTCAAATTTTCAGGTTCGACCTTCCATTTGAACTCAATTTTTTCCTTTATAAATTCTTCCTCAAACAATCTGCGTAACTCGTTCATGAGTTCGCTAACACTAACTTCTGCAATCTGAGGCAGTGGAAGGATGGCCAGGTTGCGGTATTTTCTTACAAATTCCATCATCCCTTCTCCCCTTTTTTTAATGGTTGTCAAGCCTTTATCCAGCTTAGCACAAACGGGTTGTTTAATATCACTTTCTTTTTTGACAAGAGCGGACAAAGAATTTGCCAGTGAGGTAATGGGTGAAACCGAATTGATAATTTCATGGGCCAGGATACGAATCATTTTTTGCCAGGTTTCGGTTTCTTTTAAATCAAGCTCCGGTTTAATATTTTGCAATGAGACCAGCGGCAAGTTGCAGAATCTCATTCCCATTTTTCAGCTCCAATAATTGCTGTTGTTCCGGAACCAGGTTTTTTAAAAAGCTACTTAAATCCGGATGTAGCTTATCCAGTGCAAAAATATTCTTAAGACGTGTAAACCCAAAGAGTGAGAGTGCTTCGGAATTGATAAACCGGATGGATCCTTTTTCATCAAAGGCAAAAATTCCGATGCCAACATGTTCGATCACCGCTTTAAAGTATTCATCCTGCGCCTCCCTCTTCATCAGCACATTTTTGAAATGTTGGGTCAATTGATCCAACTGAAAATTAAGTTCGTCAAATTCACCACTTCCCTGAGGTTTAACAAAGCCAACGGTTAAATCCTCAATTTTAACAGCTTCAAAAAACAAAGCCAGCTTTTTATTAATCTTGTTGATAAATCTGATCAGCAAACCCGTCTGAAAAACCGTAGCCAGCAACAGCATAATTTGCACGTACAACAGATTTGGTTTATCGATCAACACAATGAATAAGAATCCGCTTGCCAGGATCAACAATATTCTGAAAACAATCTGATAATAAAATCGTTTATAAACCATATTTTTTCATTTTATTGTAAATGGTTTGGCGGGTAATGTCTAATTCGCGGGCTGCCCTGATCATATTCCCCTGATGTTTTTTAAGGGCTTTTAGAATGGCCTGTTTTTCTATCTCCTCAAGACTGCCCGAATGCATCGATTTTGGTTGTTTCCCACCAAGATCAAGATCATTTTCATCCAGAAATCCCACCTGATTCAGGATCACACATTTTTCGATCACATTCTCAAGCTCTCTGATATTTCCGGGCCAGTCATGTGTTTTAAGTAAGTTGAGAAAACCCTTGCTGTATTCAAATTTTTCACGTTTGTATTTCTTTTCGAAGCGATCCAGAAAAGTTTTTAATAAAGGTTCAATATCTTCCGTTCTGTCCTTCAACGAAGGTACCTGAATCGTTATTGTATTAATTCTATACAACAAATCTTCCCTGAATTGCTGATGATTGATCAACTCATTTAAAGGCCTGTTGGTAGCAGTTATTAAGCGAACATCCAAAGGTTCGCTTTTACTTGATCCAATGGGAGTAATCAGTTTTTCCTGAAGCACATGCAATAATTTTATTTGGCAATCATTCTTCCGGCCCTGTCTTCTTTCGCATCGGTAAACGAACCTTTTTTGTATCCAAATAATTCACTTTCGAACAAGCCTTCACTCAACGATCCAAGATCAACAGTTACAAATGCCTGGTTTTTTCTTTGGGAAGAAAGGTGTATTTCACGTGCAAGTAAACTTTTTCCGCTCCCATTTTCTCCGGTTATCAAAACATTGGCGTCAGTTGGGCCCACTTTGGCAATGGTTTCCATAATTTGTCTGAAAGCAGGTGATTTGCCAATTACCGGATTTTTTATTTTATTCAGTTCTTCTTCCAAATAATCCTTCTGAAGTTTCAGTTGCTCCGATTCCTTCTGCGATTTATTCAATTTAAACGCTGTTTTTAAAGTGGCGATCAGCTTATCATTATCCCAGGGTTTAAGGATAAAATCCGTAGCACCTTGCTTCATCGCCTTCACAGCAATCTGCACATCTCCAAATGCCGTAAACATGATAACGATGACGGTGGGATCCATTTTTTTAATTTCTTTTAACCAGTAAATTCCTTCATTGCCTGTATTGACCCTTGAGGTGAAATTCATATCGAGTAAAACCACATTGGGATGTTTGTTTTGAATGAGATTCGGAATTTGATTGGGATTGCTGATTGTTAGAAGTTCACTAAATTCATCTTCCAGTAAAACTTCAAGCGCACTCAAAACGTCCAGATTGTCGTCAACAACCAATAATACTTCTTTATTTTTTATATCTCCTGACATCTTTCAAATGTAAATATTTTTTGCGCACAACTGTAAAATATTTTGACACTCTTATTTTATTATCTTTTCCATCAATTATATTATCGCTTTGATTTACCGATTTTTACATAAAATGGCATGGCATTTGAAAAACCCATATAGAAACCAAAAAGCATTTTGCAATGATCCGTAATTACTTTAAAACTACATTCAGAAATATCGGCAGAAACAAACTTTTTACAGCGCTGAATATTATTGGGCTCTCATTGGGCCTGGCAACGGCCATACTCATATTATTCTGGGTTCAGGATGAGCTGAGTTATGATCAATACCATAAAGATGCTTCTGAC
>CAYNTB010000061.1:0-7376 GCA_964399905.1 uncultured Bacteroidales bacterium
CATGAATGCATCACGTAATAAAATCCAAAATGCTGCTAAGGCCGGGAATGTTTTAGTAAATGATACTGCTGTAAAATCAAATTATAAAATCAAACCCGAGGATGTAATTTCAATCGTTTTAGCCTATCCGCCGCGCGAAATTGAAATAATCCCACAGAATATACCCTTAAACATTGTATATGAAGATGAGGACATATTGCTGCTGAATAAAGAGGCAGGGATGGTTGTACATCCGGGGCATGGGAATTATGACGGCACCCTTGTGAATGCACTCACTTATTATTTTCAGTTTCAGTCTCCCATAAAACCCGAAAACCCGCAACCTTATCTTGTTCACAGAATCGATAAAGACACAAGCGGAATTTTGCTGGTGGCAAAAAATGAAATTGCGCAAACCATAATTGCCAAACAGTTTTTCGATCACAGCATTACCCGGAAATATCAGGCTCTGGTTTGGGGCACGCCCAAAGAACCAATCGGCACCATAAGCGGTCATATCGGAAGAAGCCTTAAGAACAGATTGGTAATGAGTATTTTCCCGGATGGAGACTACGGCCGAGAAGCGGTTACACATTACGTCACTTTAAAATCTTTTGGTTATGTAAGCCTGGTTGAGTGCCAACTCGAAACCGGCCGCACCCATCAAATACGTGCTCATTTTAAATATATCGGTCACCCTTTGTTTAATGATGCCACTTATGGCGGAGATGTCATCTTAAAAGGCACAACTTTTACAAAATACAAACAATTTGTTCAGAATTGTTTTAAAATGATTCCCCGTCAGGCATTGCATGCCAAATATCTCGGATTTATCCATCCCCGCACCAAAAAATTCATCGAATTTGATTCTGAACTGCCCGAAGATATGCAATCAGTGGTTGATAAATGGGAGCAATATTCCAATCAAAGTATCAACGAAAAAGAATAATTTAATAGATGGCTATTTTATGAATTTGTGAAAATTCAGCAGTTTGGATTCTCAGGAAATAAAATCCGGATCGTAAATCTGACACATTAAGCACTTTACTTTTTATGGCTGCTGAACTATAATATCTGGCCACTTCTCTTCCCGATTCATCATATAAGGTGAATTCAATATCTGCCACCTCAGATGCGCCCAGGTATACCGTGATGATATCATTTGCAGGAACGGGAGAAATGACAGGCACCACTTTGATATAGTTTAATTTAATTAAACCATCCCTCATAGTTGTATTGTTGATCTCAAGTTTAACATCATAAATTCCGATTTCAGGATAAATGATCCCTTCCGGGTTTTGCATTTCTGATGTCTGCGGATAAGCACCTTCAAAAGTCCAGTTCCATCCATGGATATTCCCGATTGAAAGATCTATAAAATTGACAGGCCTTCCCACCGGAATAATGGTCGTATCTGCCTTAAAGGAAGGAATAAAATATTCCTGTGCATAATCAATTCCATTTAAGGTTGTGGCTCCGGTATTATCAGGATCGAGCCAGGGTTTTAGTTGCGTTGTTGCGCCATAGTTAATTCGATCCCAACTATGAGCTAACTTTCCAAAATAATCGGGAGCCGTAAGGTTGCTGCAACTTGCCCCCCCTCCGGTTAAAGCTCCAACAACGAGCCCTTGGCTATTAAAAATGGGAGCACCGGATGAACCGCCTTCGGTAACACCATGGCCATTTGTGGTTGCTGCCCAGAACACTTTCCAGAATGATCCATTAATATCCTCCGATTCACCTTCATAAATCGTCGATTGCAACTTCTGGGTATAGGTTGATATTTTTTTTATATCGCCAAACGGATGATGTATACTAACGCCTGAATTGCTAGCCTGATCTATTCGACTCCATCCGTTAAAATAAGGATTGTAATTTGCAGGGACTTCCTGATTTAGCATAAGTAATTTAAAATCTGAACCCTGGCTCAAAGATGCCTTCGCCAATAGCTGACCCCCATTCATTGCATTCGAATGAGGTTCATTGACCGGATTCTCGCATCCTTCTGCTTCGTAATTGAAATAAAAAATCCAATTGCTGTAGTCTGTCTCACTCGAACTCCGGCCACAGTGTTCGGCAGTGTAAAAGTAGGGTATAAAATCATTGCGTGTATTATTAAGCAAAGTGCCTGTACACCAACTCATCGAACTTCCTTCCCTAACCAAAACCCTCGCCACACCGCGTTTTTGAATTTGCCAGTTGTTCCCTTCGGAGCAATTCATATTAACTTCACAGGGATCTGAATCGCCAAAATTTTTTAATGATTTGTTTTCAAAACCTGAATACTGATAAACATGACCAATTTCATGTATTATGAAAGAAGGCTTATATTTAATTTTTTTCGACATAAGAAGTTCCAGTGTAATCTGGTCGCCTTTGAGCAACTGGGTCGAAAAAATTCCGTTTTCAGTATTATTTATCGAAGTGTAAGCCCCTAAAACCGTACTTCTGTCTGCATTGTATATGTAGAGTTCACATCTGTCGGGAAGATAGAAATTCGTAAAATACACATTCAATGCTTCAGCACCCTCAGATTTTAATCCCAACCTCCAGATTCGATCACCATTGGGTAATACTTCGATTTGGCCCGAATGATCCAAATCCAGGTCAGCTAAAATGGTATAGCCTATTTCAAGCGGCTCTCCCTCTTCTTTTACAGTAAAAGAATTTTGCGGAGTGCCTTTGAAGGGAACGGATAAATTAATTAATGGCACCTCAGAATTTATATCATGAAGTTCAAAGCTCGGTGGATTTCCTTCCCTGCTAATTTGGCCAAAACCTTCTAAATTAATTAACAATAGCAAGACAAAGGGAAGAATGTAAATTCGTTGTATCATTTACAAATACTTAATCTGATTCATAATTCAAACAAAGATAATATTCTTATTAAATCATCTTAAAAAACGTCTGTAATAGTTTGATAATTGCATATATATTTTGGAGATAATTTGTACATTTGATGATCTTCAACCCAAACTAAAAACATGGAACAAATTAAAAACACCTTAAGGGATTCAGCCAAAGCAAGATGGGCAATGATGATTCTTGTAAGCTTCTTGATGGCCGCAAATTATTATTTTTATGATGTATTATCGCCATTGAAAACAATACTCACAGAAAAACTTCACTTCTCATCTCAGGATTTCGGAATTGTAACCGGGTTTTATGCCTTTCCGAATACTTTTTTGTTGATGGCAATTTTAGGGGGAATCATTCTCGATAAACTGGGAATCAGGCCGACAGGTATTTTATTTGCCGTGTTCATGTTGATCGGCGCTTTTTTAACAGCCTACGGTGCCTCTGACTATTTTAGAAACGGTGGGATTGCCTACCAGTTAATGAGTTCATTCTGGACGTCATACACCCCTGAACTTAAAATGATGTCGCTGGGAATGTTGATTTTTGGATTGGGTGCTGAAACCAGTATTGTTGTTGCCAGCAAAGTGATTGTTAAGTGGTTTAAAGGTCACGAAATAGCACTTGCGTTCGCATTAAATCTGGGTATTGCAAGAATTGGGACTGCCCTGGCATTCAATTTATCACCCCGCTTAATTTTAGGTGATAACTGGACCTTCCCTATCTGGTTCGCAGTTATGCTGCTACTCGTTGCATTCCTGGCATTTCTGATTTATATTATGTACGATATTAAACTCGACCGTCAAATCAAAACAAATGTATCGTTGTTAGAAGCTGATGAAGTTTTTAAATTATCAGATTTGGCAAAATTATTTACGAATCGATCTTTTTGGTTCATAACTGCCCTATGCGTTACTTTTTATGCCGGAGTATTCCCATTCCTGAAATACGCTCCTGATTTCTTCTATCATAAATTCGGAATTTCAAGAGAAACCAGTGGAGACATTGCCTCTCTTCTTCCATACGGAACAGTGTTGTTCACCCCCTTATTCGGTTGGTTTGTGGATAAAAAAGGCAAAAGTGCCTCTTTAATGATTTATGGTTCCTTATTGTTGATCATTGTTCATCTTTCGTTTGGACTAACAAGTATCAATCCTTACTTCTTAATGGGATTACTTGGAATTTCCTTTTCATTGGTTCCTGCTGCAATGTGGCCATCAGTGGCTAAAATTGTTCCTGAATACCGTATCGGGACAGCTTATGGAGCCATGTTCTCATTACAAAACTTAGGATTATTCGCAATACCGATCCTCGCTGGAACCATACTCGACAGAACCAATCCAAGTGTGACCCCTGAAATGATAGAAGCAGGTGCCAAATTAGTTTATACACCAACAATACTAATGTTTGCATTGTTCGGTGTGTTAGGGCTTATTTTCGCATTTTTACTTAAATGGGATGATAAAACATCCGGATATGGACTTGAATCACCATCAAACAATAAATAAAATGAAGATTAAAATTTCTCTACTAATTATTATCATTCTTGCCGTTTTTTTAAACGCCTGTGAATATAAAGCTGAACCAAAATCACCAAAAAACATAATACTGATGATTGGTGATGGTATGGGAACATCACAACTTTATGCAGCTTACGTTGCCAATAAAGGATTTTTAAACATTGAAAGATGCACCCACTCCGGTTTTGCAAAAACTTACTGTTTAGATTCCCTGATCACAGATTCCGGTGCTTCAGGTACCGCAATTGCAACAGGTTATAAAACGAACTTAAAGATGATCGGCATGACACCGGACGGATTGCCCAAATTATCCATTTTAAAATATGCCGAACAAAACGATCTTTCAACAGGTATTGTTGTGGCTTGTTCAATGACACATGCGACCCCGGCTGCCTTTGTTGCCACTAATGAAAGCAGGTATAATTATGAAGAAATGGCTTTAGATTACCTAAAAACAGATATTGAAGTATTTATTGGAGGTGGCCTCAGCGAGTTTAATAATCGGGAAGATGGACTAAACCTTATCGACAGCTTAAAAGCCAGAAATTATCAGGTGGTGTATTCATTGGTCGAACTTAAAAATGCAAAACCTGAAATAATAGCAGGTCTTCTCTACGACAAACACCCACCATATTTTGCTGAAGGACGCGGAAATATGCTGGAAATAGGCAGCCTCAAAGCCATCGAAACCCTGAATAAAAACAAGAAAGGATTTTTTATGATGGTTGAAGGATCACAAATCGACTGGGCAGGGCATGATAATGATTCTGTAAATATTGTAATTGAAGTTCAGGACTTTGATCGTACAGTTGGAGCAGTGCTTGATTTTGCAGAAAAAGATGGTGAAACGCTGGTGATTGTTACTGCCGATCATGAAACAGGGGGATTAACAGTCATCGGGGGTAATTTGGAAAAAGGGACCGTAAACGGATCCTTTTCCACCGGACACCATACCGCAACAATGGTCCCGGTTTTTGCATTCGGACCCGGAGCCGAAGCTTTTACTGGCATCATGGACAATACAGATATTTTTAAGAAAATGGCCAGGGCTTTTCAGTTTATAATTAATTAGATAAAATATGATTGTTGTTACAGGTGCCGCAGGTTTTATTGGGAGTTGTCTCGTTGGCAAAATGAATCTGAAAGGATTTAAAGACATCGCTATTGTGGATGACTTTTCAAATCCATCCAAAAACCTGAACCTTCAAAATAAAAAATACGGGACACAAATTCACCGTGACAAATTTATTCAATGGCTCGTTGAGCACCATTCAACCATCGATTTTATCTTTCACATTGGAGCCAGAACCGATACGACTGAATTCGACCACCGGGTTTTCGACAAATTAAACCTGAACTTTAGTAAAGAAGTCTGGAATGCATGTGCTAAATATCAGATACCTTTGATTTATGCTTCATCGGCCGCTACTTATGGGATGGGCGAGCTCGGCTATCTCGATGATCATGATATTGTTAAAAACTTAAAACCACTTAATCCTTACGGGGAATCGAAAAACGAATTTGATAAATGGGTTTTGCAGCAAACCCTGGCCCCTCCATTCTGGGCAGGTTTTAAATTTTTCAATGTTTATGGCCCCAATGAATACCATAAAGGACGCATGGCATCAGTCATCCTGCATGCTTATCGCCAGATTGAAGAAACTGACAAAGTGAAGTTATTCAGATCACACCATCCCGATTATAAAGATGGCATGCAACTGCGAGATTTTGTTTATGTAAAAGATGTGTTAAAAGTCCTGTGCTATTTTATGGAAAAACAAAACATTTCAGGATTATACAATTTAGGGACCGGAATGGCAAGATCTTTTATCGATTTGACCACCGCAACTTTTAAAGCCATGAACCTGGAACCAAAAATCGAATTTATTGATACACCAATAGACATTAGAGATAAATATCAATATTTTACAGAAGCCAATATTAAGAAATTACGAAAAGCAGGATTTGATCAATCTTTTTATACCCTGGAAGAAGGGGTTACAGAATATGTTCAGGGGTACTTGTCCAGAAAGAGTTATTACTAGTTGAAGATTGGTATAGCAAACAGAAATACAATTCCGTATATTAATTTCTTTTAAATTAAAAAACGTTAGCCTTCAGATCATACTCAAAAAGAAGGTTAATCGATGATAAAAACCAGACTGATCAAAAAAAGATCTTGATCCAGGTAAAAGCCCCGCTGAATTAAAGCGATTCCTTTTCGCCTACAGCCTGGAACTGATGATAAATCATGATTGTAAAAAGCGAACAGCGCAGGCAGATTAAATTCAACTACATCGTTCTGTTCTTTAAATCAAGAAGGTAGGCTTTTATTTTTTCAAGCGATTGAACCACCTCCACATTTTTTGCAGTATCTTCCGGATTTTGTTTAATCTTGTCTTTGGCACCCTGAAGTGTAAATCCCCGTTCTTTCACTAAATGATAAATGATCCGGAAATTATCAATGTCGGCAGGTGTAAATAATCGGTTGCCTTTTTTATTCTTCCTGGGTTTGATGATATCAAATTCTTTTTCCCAAAACCTGATCAGGGAAACGTTCACATCGAACATTTTGGCCACTTCGCCAATTGTATAATACAATTTCCCGACCTTATTACTTTCTTCAGGCAACATAAGTGAATATAAAGAATCTGTAAATTTTATGATAATACCTGGTTATCGCGTGCGGCCAGTTCAAGAATTTTTTCAAACTCTTCCGGAGTAAAATCATTGTAAAAGAAGTTAACCGGATCTATTTTCCGACCGTCTTTAATAACTTCATAGTGTACATGAGGTGCTTTCGACAATCCTGTACTTCCGACGTAACCAATAATTTGCCCCCTTTTTACTTCTTGTTTTCGTTTCACAACAAATTCGTACATATGGCCGTACAATGTTTCATATCCATACCCATGATCGATCATTACCGTATTTCCATAGGTTCCCTTTCTACCTGTAAATTCTACAACGCCATCGGCGGTGGCATAGATATTGGTACCGGTGGGACCTGCGAAATCCGAC